>PMMM01000235.1 GCA_003162245.1 Phycisphaerales bacterium | reverse complement strand
TAAACAGGATGCGTATGAGTGGCTGTACGACTTCGATGCGGCGGGGAACGTGGGGGCGGTGACGGACGCGCAGAGCCACACCCACACGCTGACCTACGACGGGCGGCACAACGTGCTGACGGCGACCGATCCGCTAACCCACACGTGGACGTACACTTACGGCGTAGTGGCGAACGTGCTGACCGTGCAGAGCCCGCTGACGGGCGGCGACGCCCAGACCTGGACGATGAACTGGGAGCATCCGAGCGGGACGGCGGCCAACTTCTACCGGCTGACGAGTGCGACGGACCCGAACGGGTACGTCGTCGGGTACCAGTACTACGACCCGAACATGGGTGGGAACCCGACGCATGTGATCGGCGTGCACGAGCCGGCGGCGGACCCGAATAACCCGGCGTGCACGACCGTGATCGAGTATTACGACGAGCCGAACGCTCCGGCCGGCTCCCGCGGGCAGGTCCGGCTCGTGACGGACGCGAACGGAGTGCAATACTCGTACGTGTACGACGCCCGCGGCCATTTGCGCATGCTCAGCGAGGGGCTCCAGTCCGGCGGAGGGCGAGACTTCACCAACGGTATGATTATTGACGTGATCAGCAACGGCCTAGGGTGGCAGGTCGGCAACGGCCCAGAGGACAGCTCGGGGCCCGCCCCGGCGTCGATCGTGTGCCCCGACGCGAACGGCAACGTTGACCCGGGTTGCAGCGTGTGTTGGGAGTGGGACTGGAAGAAGGACCGGGACGGCGGGCACCCGCTGGTGCGGCTGGGGCGGGCGGCGACGGAACTGCCGGTCTTCCCGCAGATGTGGGAGATAGCGGACACCCTGGAGTACGACGTCGTCGGGCGGCCGACCACCGTCGCGAGGTCCTACGACCGGAACGGGGGTGAGAACTCTCTGCGCAAGTTCATCTGGACCTACGATGATCTCAGGCGGCCGGTGTCGCGCACGCTGTCGTTTGGCATGGAGTACTATCCGCCCTGGACGGTGGTCCGGGCATCGACAGTGGATAGCTACGACCCGGACGGGCGGCCGCTACAGATCACGGGGCCGGACGGACAGGTGACGGCGTACGGGTACGACCAGGTCGGCCGGTCGGTCTCGATCATCCGGGCCGGCACGGGCAGCAGCGTGGGCGTCGCGTATCACTACGATGACGCCGGCCGGCTGGCGCAGGTGGACCACACGGACGGGAGCAACGTCAAGAGCACGGTTGTGCGGCATTATGACGACGCGGACCGGCTGGAGTGGATCAAGCACTTCAGCCTGGCGGCGGACCCCAATAACCCGAGCTTGTTGCTGTGGATCAAATATGTGTGGAACACGGACAACACGGTCGCCACGCGGACGGAGATCGACTACACGGCGGTTCCCGCGACGACGGCGGTCGTGACGTTCTGGTATGATGGGCGGAAGCGGCTGGTCTCGGAGTCGCGGGTGATGGACGGCAATACGCCGGTCTACGGGCTGACGTACACGTACGACCAACTCGGGAACCGGAAGACGAAGACGGACTGGCTGGCGGACCGGGTCACGACGTACGTATATGATACGGACCCGAGCGCCCGCCTCGACCTGTGGCAGGACCCGAACGGTGCGATCCAGACGCGGAACAACCGCTTGCTGCGGTATTATGAGTACGGGCCGGACGGCGGCGGCGGACGGCCACTGGAGCGGACGGTGTGGTACACATACTACACCACCGGCGACGTGTCGAACATCACCGTGAAGGACGAGGACCCGAACGGGCCGAGCGAGCCGGCGAACGACCCGAATAACCCGTACAACTGGTACCACGACGTGGCGTTATACTACTCGTTTAACCACGCATTGCAGCACGCGGTGTGGGACCGGTGGCGGTGGGACCCGAACACGCTGGATTTCGTGCCGTACTCGGGGCACCTGCTGTGGCGGCGAGACTTCCAGTACGACTCGCCGCGGGAGCTGGTGCGCGTGGAGGATTACCCGCCGTTCGGCAACGGTTGGGACCCGAACGGGCTGACGGAGCAGCGGACGGACTATCTGGGCGAGCAGCCGTACCAGGATTACACCACGCTGGCGACGTGGGATGATCCCAACGTCGCGTGGATGGTCGAGACAACCGAGACCAAGCGGTACCTGGGCGGGTTTGGGACCCATGCGGAGCAGATGGTGTCCGGCGGCGAGACGCAGTTCCTGCACGGCGACCTGATCGCGTCCACGATGATGACGACAGACGCCGCGGGGAGCGTGGCCGTGCCGCCGGTGAGCTACACGGCGTTCGGCGAGCCGGTGTTCGACCCCAACGCGCTCGCGACGCGCTATCAGTACGGCGGTGGCTGGGGCTACGAGACCGGCCAGCCAACGAATGAGCCGAATGTCGTCCCGCCGAACGGCCTGTTGGGCCTCCGCGGCACGAACCCGAGCTTGCCGGCGATCACGCTGCTGCACGTCGGCGCGCGGTGGTATGACCCGAGCATCGGGCGGTTTGTACAGCGGGATCCGATTGGGTTAGAGGGCGGAATATTGAACATGTACGCATACTGCAATGGCAAGCCAGCGGCGCGCGTCGACCCCAGCGGGCTGCAGTTCGCAGAGTGGCCGTTTCCGCTAATTCCGGACCCGGACGAGAGGCCATTGAAGCCAGGGGGACTCTTTGGGGGGGTGCAGATCTCTCCGCCTTTGTGGCTAGGGCCAACAGTGAGCGTTGGTGTTGAATGGCCTTTTGGCGAACGACCTCATCTCATAGTCGTATTCTGCTTCTCCGCGAACTTCGTAATAGGGGGTGTGGGCGGCGGCGCTTTCATGAAAATGGGTGATGGCGGTCTAGAGCCAGACGGGTGGATCACCGAGGGGGGGGCCGGTCCGTTCTGGGGTGCTGCGGGCGAAGACGGGAACGGAGAGCCATGGGTCGGGGGAGGCCTTGAGGGCGGGGGCTTTTGGGGGGGCGGCTGGTGGGAGTGAGGAGGTGCGACGCTTCGTGCGGAGGACTAACGTGATCTGGCCGACGGGACGTTTCGTTGCGGCCGTTCTCTGCGCGGCTGCGGTCGGCGCCGTGCTGACGGAACAGCGCGCGGGGAGCGGCTCGGGAAACACACAGACTGGCACGCTGGGCTGGTGGGCGGCAGCGGCGGCACTTGCGTATGTAGGGACGGTAGGTATCGTGCGGCCGCTGTGGAGGGGCGGCGCCGTGCGGCGCGGTCGGTGCGGCGTCGAAGAAGTAGAGCTGTGCGGAGAGGAAGAGCGGTCGCTGCCGGTGCCGGAGTTGCGCCCTTCGGAGGGACTGGAGGTTTGGGGGGTGCGGGTCTCGCCGCTACTCGGAGCAAGTAGGGTGTACTGCCACTTGATGGTTGATTCTGTCGAAGGCAACCCAGAAGCGTGTGTCGAGGACTGTGCGCCCCTGTGTACGGTTGCTCCGTGGCTTCTGCGCAGGGGAAGGTCCGGCACGCGCAGTACAGTGCTCCTGCCGCGGCGTGGTATAGCAGCGCGGAGATTGGTTATGCAGCTTGATTCGTGTGGGTGTCCGTCGGTTACGGTTCGCGTGTATTGTGTGCCGACGTTGGTGCTATCCCGTGCGCTGAGGACGTGGTGGCGCGGAAGGGCGCGGAAGATGGGAGATCACTGATTCTTGGCGCCAGTAACGTGTTGAATGCGAGGGTCGAGGATGAGGTACCGGGGCGATCCGACGATGCGAACGATCGGAGCCGGCTGGAGCAGGTGGACCACACGGACGGGACCAACGTCAAGAGCACGGTTGTGCGGCATTACGACGACGCGGACCGGCTGGAGTGGATCAAGCACTTCAGCCTGGCGGCGGACCCCAATAACCCGAGCTTGTTGCTGTGGATCAAATATGTGTGGAACACGGACAACACGGTCGCCACGCGGACGGAGATCGACTACACGGTCAGCCCGGCGATGACGGCGGTCGTGACGTTCGGGTATGACGGCCGCAAGCGCTTGATCTCAGAGACACGTGTGGTGGACCCGAACGTGGTGGTGTGTGCACTGGCGTATACGTACGACCAGCTCGGCAATCGCAAGACGAAGCAGGACTACATGCCGGCCGGCCGGCTGACCGAGTACGTGTACGACACCGATCCGAACGTGTGGGCCGACCCGAACCACTTCGGGCTGGACCCGCAGTACCAGACGCGGAACAACCGCCTGCTGCTGTACCGGGAATACGACCCGAACGCGGCCGGCGGCAGTCGCCTGGTGCGCACCGTGCGGTATACTTACTACGTGACCGGGCACGTGAGCAACATCACGATCAAGGACGAGGACCCGAACGGCGGCGGGTCGCCGACCGACCCGAATAACCCCTACAACTGGTACCGCGACCTGGCCCTGTACTACACGATCAACGACGAGCTGTACCGGGCGGTCTGGGACACGTGGCGGGTTTGGCCGCCGACCGGCGAGTTGATCGACTACACAGCGCTGACCGCCCGCGACTTCGTGTGCGACAGCCCACGCGAGCTAGTGGCGGTGCAGGACCTGGTTTGGGGCACGGACTACTTCACGGGCACGGGCTGGGTGCCCGCGAGCCCGGAACGGCGGACCGACTACGTCGGCGAGCAGCCGTACCAGGACTATACGACCTGGGCGACCTGGGACGACCCGAACAGCCTGTGGACGGTGGAGACGGCGGAGACGCGGCGGCACCTGGGGCCGGCAGAGCAGCCGCTGGACCCGAACGACCCGAACGCGCCGCTGGGGACGCAGTGGCGGCACGGAGACTTGATCGCTTCGACGATGCTGGAGACGGATGAGGCCGGCGAGCCGATCTACCCGGGCACGGCCACCTCCGCTGTGCTCGGCTACACAGCGTTCGGCGAGCCGGTCTTCGACCCCAACACCGTTGCAACCCGCTATCAGTATGCTGGCGGCTGGGGCTACCACACCGGTCTGGCGGCGAACGATCCGAACGTGCCGCCGAACGATTTGCTGGGCCTGCGCGGCGTGAACCCGAGCTTGCCGGCGATCACGCTGCTGCACGTCGGTGCGCGGTGGTATGACCCGGCCATCGGGCGCTTCATCCAGCGCGATCCGATTGGGCTACGCGGCGGCTTGAATACGTACGGGTATTGTCGCTCCGATCCGGTAGTGCGGTTCGATCCGAAGGGGCTGCAGTCTGTGGCACCGATACCAACGGTTCCAGGTTATCCAGAACCGCCGGTTATGTGGCGCCCGCCAGTCTATGCACCGGATACGCCTTGGACGGGACCGGACAATATGCCTCGCAATTCGCGGGAGGCGGCTCACATTTGTTTCGCAAACTACGGCTTGGCCCAATGCCCAGGGGAGTGGGAGTACAGCGACGAGCCGCCGCCCTGGATGCGACGGCCCTGCCATGTCTGCGGGCAGCCTGACTGCCCGGGCCATATCGGCGGCACGGCGGCGCCCAAGCCCGTGGGGCCTCTCCGACCGTGGGAGATGGACCCCGGTATTCCGGTCTATTAGCAAGGTGTCCAGTTCCGCGCTTGCTGGCGCCCTGCTGGACGGCGCAGTACTGTCCGCGACCGTTGGGCAAAGCGAGTCGGAAGCTGACGAGCACCATCTTGCGGAGGCGCGCGATGCCATATGGATCCGTTCGGCGCGTCTTGGGGCAGTCATGAGCACGGCCATGCGGCGAGCGTCAGCACGGAGCATGGGAGGGGCGAGAGGCCCTACGCCGGGCAGCGCGTTAGTGCCACGTCCCAACACACGGGGCGGTGTGCGTCAAAGAGCGCAAAGGTGCCGAGCCCGAACGGCCCAACTCGGCCGGCGCGACGGGCTGCTATCGCTCGTGAGCGGGTAACGGGAGTCAAAGGGCGTGGCGCTGGAGCGGATACACGGAGACAGGAGAATCGTTCGGCTGTAGGGGGCGACCGGGCCCCGAAGTGATCCTTCGGGATGTAGATCGCCCGTAGCGAGCAGAGCTGTCAAGCAGGAGAAGTAGCAAATGCGGAGCACACTGGGCAGATCCGGCGATACCGATGGGAGCGGTGGCGACCCGAATCGCGCGGACGACGTGCGCCGGCCCGGCGGGTCTGTACCAGGAACCGCGCCGGGGGAAGCTAGTCTAGCACACACCGGCACGGGCGAGGGCCAACCGGGCAGTACGGATCAGCTGCTGCTCCTCGGGTTGACTCGGCGCGCAGCGCTGGCGGATACCGTTATCATGCTGATGTACCTCGTCGTCGCAGGAATGGCGTGTCGCGCGTGGTACTTCGCTCATGCAGGCGGCCCGAACGTCGACTTGTTCGCAACATGGCTGTTGCCGTGGCTGATGGCTGGAGTGGTCGGGTTGGCACTCGTCGCGCTCGTCACAAGGCACGCCGATCTTGGTGGCGCGGCTCTTGGCCTGTCTGGTGATGCCGTCGCTGGCCAGGTGGTCTGGGGGCTGGGCGGAGCGATTCTCGCGTGCGTTGGCTTGCTGGGATGGATTGCGCTGGAATGGACGGTGCGAAGCGTGTTACGCAGCATAGGTGTGGGGGTCCCGTGGTCCTGGGAGGCAACGTACCGCTTCGCCGAAGGCCTGCGTGGCGTGAGCATCGGCACGATCTTCGTGACGATGGGCGCGGGCGCAGTTGTCGAAGAGGCGGTATTTCGCGGCGTGATCCTGCCACGATTGCGTCGGGTGACGGGACAGTGGTGGTCTGCGATACTCCTGAACGTGCTGCTATTCGGCGCGCAGCACTTTGCTGGTGGTTTCGTTGCCATCGTCGGGACCGCCATCGTGTCGACGGTCTTCTGCGTGGTTTTCATCCGATCTCGCAGCCTCGGCGCGGCAGTGGTCGCGCACTTCCTCTATAATCTGCTACAATGCGTTATTGGTCGCTGGCAATCGGGAGGTGGTTAATCGGTAGGTCGTGCGTGTGCCTGAAGGTGTCGTGCGCAACCCGAACGAATACAGCTGACACGACGACGTGGCGTTATACTACTCGTTTAACCACGCGTTGCAGCACGCGGTGTGGGACCGGTGGCAGTTGGACCCGAACACGAACGAGTTTGTGCCGTACTCGGGGCACCTGCTGTGGCGGCGAGACTTCCAGTACGACTCGCCGCGGGAGTTGGTGCGCGTGCAGGATTACGCGCCGACGTGGGGCGACTGGGACCCGAACGGGCTGCCGGAGCAGCGGACGGACTATCTGGACGAGCAGCCGTACCGGGATTACACGACGCTGGTGGGGTGGGATGATCCCAACTTCGCGTGGACGCTCGAGACCACCGAGACGAAACGGTACCTCGGCGGCTTCGGGACGCACGCGGAGCAGACGGTGTCGGACGGCGAGACGCAGTTCCTGCACGGCGACCTGATCGCGTCCACGATGATGACGACGGACGCGGCGGGGAGCGTGGCCGTGGGGCCGGTGAGCTACACGGCGTTCGGCGAGCCGGTGTGGGCGGACCCGAACCACGTGCCGCATGTGGGGACGCCGTTTGTGGACGTAGCGACGCGGTATCAATATGCGGGCGGCTGGGGCTACGACACGGGCCAGCCGACGAATGAACCGAACGTCGTCTTGCCGAACAACCTGCTCGGCGTGCGCGGGGTGAACCCGAGCTTGCCGCCGATCACGCTGCTGCACGTCGGGGCGCGGTGGTACGATCCGAGCATCGGGCGGTTTGTGCAGAGGGATCCGATTGGGATTCTGGGTGGGCTGAATGTGTATGCGTACTGCGAGGGGCAACCGACGAATGGAACGGACCCGCTCGGTCTCACCGGCCCTGTTGACAAGGGCGGCGGAGAGCAGGGCTATGGGCCGTACGGCTGGCGCGGGCCCGGGCCCAAACCGGTACTTCCGCCCGCGCCCCCGCCGACGAGTCCGCCTCCCGGGCTTAAAGGTTTCCTGATAATCACCGGCGGCGACCACTCGTGGTTGGATGACCCTCTGAAGGTGGCAAAGTACTCGCGCATTTCGGCGCGCATCTCCGCAATTTGCATCACTGCCGCTTACGGGGGGCTCGTTGGTGGGCCCTGGCTTGGCTTGAGCGGCGCCGCCGGCGGCGCTGTCATCGCAAATTGAGGCGCAAAATCTGGGAACCGCGGTATGGGCTCAGACAACCAGTCGACGCAAAGCACCTGCCCAAGCTGTGGGGCACAGGATATCGTGCGTGTCCTTGGCTCGATGCGGCCGTGGTACCGAGCCAAGGCGCGCTGCATCGCGTGCAACTCGGTCTTCTTCGTTTCACGTGCGAGCTTTCTGAAGCTCCGAGAACCGAGCCCCCAAGAACTGGCAGGAGCTGGACTTTGTGAGCGATTGGGCTACATGTCAGACGCGAGCATGTCGGCTGGCCAAATCGTGGTTGCTTTCATTGGCGCAGCGCTCGGAGCAATGATCAGCTTCTGGTTCGAGCAGCCCGTGCTGATCCTACCTGCAATCGTAATTGCGTGGTGGCTCGGTCGTCTGGTTTTTCCCGGCCCACTACAGCGCCGGCGGCCAACGGCCGGCCTCTGCACATCGTGCGGCTACAGCCTTCGGGGCCTGCCCGCTGGGCACAAGTGTCCGGAATGCGGAGCCAGCAGCGAGGTGCCGCCCAAGTCTGAATAGCCGCCTCACGATTCCTTCGTTGCCCGTCGGCGCTGATCGGCGTCAGGCAGAGAGGCCTGACGCCATCGGGCTCGGTCTGGCAGGCGCGGCCACGAGGTTCGGCTATGACGGCCGCACGTGCCTGATCTCCGAGAGCCGCGTGACGGAGCCGAATAGTGTCGTGGTCTACGACCTGACGTACACGTACGACCAGCTCGGCAACCGCAAGACGAAGCAGGACTACATGCCGGCAGGCCGGCTGACCGAGTACGTGTACGACACCGACCCGAACGTGTGGAACGACCCGAACCAGTTCGGGCTGGACCCGCAGTACCAGACGCGGAACAACCGGCTGCTGCTGTACCGGGAATACGACCCGAACGCGGCCGGCGGCAGTCGCCTGGTGCGCACCGTGCGGTATACTTATTATGTGACCGGGCACGTGAGCAACATCACGATCAAGGACGAGGACCCCAGCGGTGGGGACCCGAACAATCCGAATGACCCGAATAATCCGTACAACTGGTACTACGATCTGGCGTTATACTACTCGTTGAACCACGCGTTGCAGCACGCGGTATGGGACCGGTGGCGGTTGGACCCGAACACGCAGACCTTTGTGCCGGACTCGGGGCAGTTGCTGTGGTGGCGGGAGCTGCAGTACGACTCGCCGCGCGAGCTGGTGCGCGTGCAGGATTACGCGCCGCGCCCAGGCGGCGGCTGGGACCCGAACACGCCGCCCGAGCGAAGGACGGATTACCTGGGCGGACAGCCGTACCGGGATTACACGACGCTGGTGGGGTGGGATGATCCCAACGGCGCGTGGACGCTCGAGACCACCGAGGTCAAGCGGTACCTGGGCGGGTTTGGGACGCATGCGGAGCAGACGGTGTCGGACGGCGAGACGCAGTTCCTGCACGGCGACCTGATCCGGTCCACGATGATGACGACGGACGCGGCGGGGAGCGTCGGCGTGCCGCCGGTGAGCTACACGGCGTTCGGGGAGCCGGTGTGGACGGACCCGAACCACGTGCCGCACGTGGGGATGGCGTTCCCGGACCTCGGGAGCCGGTACCAGTATGCGGGCGGGTGGGGGTACCACACAGGTCTGCCAACGAATGAGCCGAACGTCGTCCCGCCGAACGATTTGCTGGGTCTCCGCGGCACAAATCCGAACTTGCCGCCGATCACGCTGCTGCACATCGGCGCACGGTGGTATGACCCGGCGCTCGGGCGGTTTGTGCAGAGGGATCCGATTGGATTGCGCGGGGAGCGGAATCTGTATGTGTACTGCGGCGCCGAGCCCTTAGTCTCAGTGGATCCCAGCGGCTTGATTCTCCCGCCGGGCATGGGAGGCGAGTTCGCGCCCCCTGTGCATTTGCCGCAGCCGAAGGGCTTTATATTGGGGGGCGAGACGAAGGGTCCCGCCCACGTCGGACCCGCCTTGGGCGGTGGTGTGGACATCCCACTAAGCCCCGGAGACTCCCCGGGCCTTTTCCTTTTAGGAACTGTCTGCGTCGAAGTTTGGGATGTCGTGGGATTTGAATATGGCGGGATCGTCGGTAAGAAAGGTCACAACCAGCCGGGGGTCGGTCCGGTCATTGGGGGGCATCTGGGCCCGCTTTGGGTGCTGGGTGGATACGAGGCCGGGGACGGCGGATTCATCGCGGGTGGCGTTAGTATCGGGCCGTTCTTCGGTGGTGCGTATTGGTAGCACTATGAGACCGTCCATGCGCTTTCTCTGCAGCCTGATTTTCACCGCAATTGGTGCCATGGTGTTTGCCTTGGCCGGGTCTCATTGGACCGGTCACTGGGATGACACCGTGATTGGCATGGTCATTGCTGGGGTCGTCGGTCTGATTGGCCTTTCAGAGGTAGCGCAAGGGCTGCTCTATGGCGGCGCCCTGCGGACGGGGCGAACCGTTTCATTCCGCGCAAGCCTGAGCCAAGGCAGCACGGTTTGGTTCGCGAGGCATGTTGGAGCCAGGCGCATCGGAGTGCAGCTTTGGGCCGTCAATGAGTCCCCTCTTTTTCCGGGATTCGATGTGCGGTTCGTACTGCGGACGGTGCCCCCCGCCCCCGCGGAAGGCGGGAGGACGGTGCTCGCACGTTCGATGCCTCCGTGGTGGATCCGCAGCCGGCACGTGCGCCTGCACCGGCTCGTGCTCGGCGATCTAGTTCCCGGTGAGCAGTACGAGATAGGCGTGGGGCTTACCGATGCGGGGCCGTCGGAAGCAAGCTTGGTTGTGCACTCAGTCCAGACACTGGTGCTCGCTTGGCCTGCGCCGCGCGACGACGCGGACTAACGCATGGAGTCGGCCGTGAACGGTCTGCGACTAC
The DNA here is from genome assembly GCA_003162245.1 of Phycisphaerales bacterium. Taxonomy (GTDB): domain Bacteria; phylum Planctomycetota; class Phycisphaerae; order UBA1845; family Fen-1342; genus Fen-1342. The sequence continues at coordinate 20,459 of PMMM01000235.1, read as the reverse complement.
GACGGCGCCGGAGGGTTGGAAGTAAAGAAAAACGGGATCTGCATGAGTTCGAAGGGTGAGGGCGCGGCAGCACGCGACTTTTTCTCTCGGCACGCGCAAGACAGAGCATGGCTACGCCTGGGGCGACTGGCTGACCGAGTACGTGTACGACACCGATCCGAACGTGTGGAGCGACCCGAATTTCGGCCTGGATTCCCAGTACATGACGCGGAACAACCGGCTGCTGCTGTACCGCGAATACGACCCGAACGCCGCGGGCGGCAGTCGCCTGCTGCGGACCGTGCGGTATACTTATTACGTGACCGGGCACGCGAGCAACATCACGATCAAGGACGAGGACCCCAACGGCGGCGGGTCGCCGACCGACCCGAATAACCCCTACAACTGGTACCACGACCTGGCCCTGTACTACGCGCTCAACGACGAGCTGTACCGGGCGGTCTGGGACACGTGGCGGGTCTGGACAAATGGCGACGTGCTCGACTACACGGCGCTGGCGGCGCGGGCCGCAAAACCGGCGCGGGCCGGTCGTGGGACACGGTCCCGGCCGGGCTTCCGTACCGTTCGTCGGGTGAGAATCCCCCTCCTGACGTCTGTACTACTTCTCGCGTTCGCGTCTCAGGCCGTCGTCGCGCGGCAAGCCGTCCAGTTTGTCGTGCTGACGGCGGACGCCGCGGACCAGCAGCCGCCGCAGATCCACCTGGCCTGCTCGGCGGATGGATGGGACGTTCGCGGGCAGCCCCTGGACCGCGTCGCGCCGGGTCTCTACGCCGCGACGTTCGAATTCGAGCGCGGGATCGAGCTGCAATACAAATTCACGCGGACCGGCTCGTGGAGCAGCGTCGAGAAGGGCGCGGACGGACGCGAGCTGGGCAACCGCGTCCTCAAGCTCGACCCCGGCGTAAGCGAGCAAGTCGTCGTCTGCCGCGTCGAGAGGTGGGCCGATCGGCCCTTACCGTCGCAGCGGCGCGTCACGTTCGCAGAGTCGCCGGGCAGCGAGTCGGCGACGGCGCCTGCGACCGCGCCCACGTCGCGGGCCAGTACGCTGACCGGCGACATCCGCTTTCACTTCGCGTTCCACGCGCCGCAGTTGGGCAACGACCGGACGCTCATCGTGTACCTGCCGCCGGGGTACAACGAGCACGCCGACGAGCGCTATCCGGTGCTGTACATGCACGACGGCAACAACGTCTTCGACGCGGCGACGTCGTTCGCGGGCGAGTGGAACGCCGACGAGACCGCCCAGCGGCTCATCGGCACGGGCAAGCTGCCGAAGCTGGTCATCGTCGGGATCTACAACACGCCCGAGCGCATCGCCGAGTACACGCCGTTTCGCGACGCGGAGCACGGCGGCGGCCGGGGCGACGCGTATCTCGCGTTCGTCGTGGACACCGTAAAGCCGTTCATCGACAAGACGTACCGCACGCAGCCGGACCGGGAGCACACGGGCATCGCAGGCTCGTCGCTGGGCGGGCTGATCTCGCTGTACGCGGCGTGCAAGTACCCGAACGTGTTCGGCTGCGCGGGCGTCATTTCGCCGGCGGCGCTCGCCTGGGCGAACGGCGCGATGCTGACGTACGTGCGCGAGCACAAGCCGGGGCAGCCCGTGCAGCTATGGATCGACGTTGGTACGGAGGAGGGGGGCGAGACACCCGGCGAAACGCGATCGCCGGTCCGCGAGTGCCGCGAACTGGTGCGCGCGCTGGAGGCCGCTGGGCTGCGGCCGGACGCGGATTTTCACTACGAGGAAATCCGCGGCGGGCAGCACAACGAGGCCGACTGGAGCCGGCGGTTTGACCGGGTGCTGCTGTTTCTCTTCGCGCCGAAGCCGGGCTCAGGTACCGCGCCCGCGGCGGGCACCGGGGCGACGGGCGGACCGACTTAGGAGGTCGTGTCTACGCTGGAGCCGGGCGGGAAACTCTTGAAGGCCGTACTGGAATCGACTTGGCCCTGCTGTGCATCCTGGATGGCGGCCAGGAAGTCCTTGCGGAACTGCTGGGCGTCCACGCCGAGGGTTTGCAGCATCTGCATGAAGGTCTGGCGAGCGGAGTCGTCGGCCGCAGCGGACTGGCTTGCGGCACCAGTACGATTGTCGCTGCCGGGAGGGGCGGACCCGGGCTGGCCGTCGGCGGGCGGCGTGCGCGGGGTGATGTTATTATCTTTGAAGAACTTCTCGATGGCGTCCTGGATCACTTTGTTCGGATCGGCCGACGTGTTCGACTGCGCGGCCTGCAGAGCGCTCGTGACCGCCGCCTCGAGCTTCTTGAACATCGCGCCGTGGCCGTGGTGGTGATGGTGCGTACCCTGCACGGCCTGGTCGGTGTTGGACGCCGTGTCGGCCGTGGGCGCGGCGTTCGCGGCGGAGGTTGCGGCCGTCGCCTGCGACTGCGTCTCGGCGGCGACATTCTGAAGCATTTGGAGCAAGGTTGGATTGACCGGGCTGCTGGCACTGATTTGCGACATGGGGGTTCCTTTCACTCAAGGAGGACCGGGACGCCACCCGTGTGCGCGTCTCTGGCGTTGCAGTCGTGTATCGGTGAAGAAAACCCACAGGATAAAGCCCCACGGCCGGGCCGCTCGGCCGGCTGCACGCCGACGCCTCTGGGTCGCGACTTTAGCGGCTCAAGTGACTTTGCAGACGCATTAGTGCGCGTCTTTACATTCTGCTGACAGAGGGCGGTCCTGCGACCGTGACGACGTGCGCGGCGCGCGTGTGCGCGCCGGTACCGGTCGGTTGCGGACGCGGTCGTTCACGCAAGGCCCGTGCTGCGCAGACCGTGGCTGGGATGCTGCGGTAGCCCCCGGGGCGTGACGCTAGCTCGCGGAGGGCGTGTCGGGCCGCCACTCGACGCGTGGGGCGTCGCCCCAGAGTCCGTCGAGGTCGTAGTAATCGCGGTGCTCCTCGTCGAAGAGGTGGATCACGACGTCCACGTAGTCGGCGAGGACCCAACTCGTGCTCGCTGTGTGGGTCGTCGAAAAGGGCCGCCGGCCGAGCCCGCGGGCGTAGTCCTGGACGGCGTCAAGGACCGCCCGCATCTGCCGGTCCGACGTGCCGGTCCCGATCACGAAGAAGTCGGCCAGCGCGCTGAGCCCGCGCAGGTCCAGCACTTGGATTTGCTCGGTCTTCAGGCTGTCCGCCAGGCGCGCCACCGCGACGGCAAAGTGGAGGGCGTCCTCCTCACCCGCGTGCCGCTGAGTGTCCGTGTGCCCGGCCGACTCCGACGATGCCTTCGCGTCCCTCATCGCTCCATTCTACGCGCAACCCGGCCGGCCGAAAACCGCACGCCGCCCCCGGACTGGACACCCGGCTGACCTTGCGAGCCCACGCGCAACCGGCGATAAAGCCCGACATGGACGCCGATCCCACCCTGCCGTCGCCCCCGTCGCCGCCCGCGACGCTGGTAGCACCCTCCCCGTCGCGCGGCGTCCTCGTCGGCCTGGGGCTCGTGCTGGTGGTGTTGGTGTATGTCGCGGGCGCCCCCAGCCTCGACGCCCCTTGGATCGTGGGCGACGAGTTTATCTTCATCGTCGACAACCCCGACGTGAACCCGGCCGCCGATCCCGACCGCGAAAACGTGCCCCTCGCCCGCCGGCTGGCCCGGGTTTTCAGCACCGTGCAGGAAGACCTCTATCAGCCGCTGCCGATCGTCACGTACGCGCTCGAGTGGAAGCTGACGGGCGGCGCGCCGCTCAGCTTCCGCCGGACCGACGTGTTGCTCCATGCGTTGAACGCTCTGCTGCTCTGGTGGGTCCTGGCTGCCTTTCTGTCGCGGCTGAAAGACCCGCGCCCCGCCGCGGCGGCCGTGCTGGCCTGGATGCTCGCGCTGCTCTGGGCGCTGCACCCCATGCTGATCACCGCGTACGCGGGCGACATGGGCCGCACGCACTTGATGTCGGCGACGTTCGCGCTCCTGGCGCTCGGGCTCTACCTCTCCTGGATGTCGCGCGGACGAGCCGTGGTCCTGGTCGGCGCGCTCGTCGCTCTCTTGCTGGCGATGTTGTGCAAGCCGATCCCCGGATGCGTGCTCCTGGTGATCGTGCTCGAAGCCGCCCGCACTGGCTGGCGCCGGACCGCGCGCTCGCCCCAGGTGTGGATCGCCGCGGGCATCTGTGCGGTCTTTGCCGTCGCGACCTACTGGACCAGCCGCGAGTCGGGGCTAATAGAGGACGCGTCCAAGGGGCTCTTCGGCGACCCGGTCGCCCGCAGCGCCCTGGCCGTCTGGATCTACTTCCGCGATCTGCTCGCCCCATCGTGGCTGTCGTTCTGGTACCTCCCCGACCCGCGGACGGGATGGGGATACCCGCTCGTCTGGCTGGGGCTGGGCCTAGCGGCGGCCAGCGCGGTCCACGCCGTCCGGGCTTGGCGGCGACCCGACACGCGCTTCGTGACGGTCGGCTGGGCCTGGTGCTGGGCGCTCCTGCTGCCGGTTGTCGGGCTGATCGGAGCGCGCGAGTCGGCCGCCGTCGACCGCTACTTCTACCAGCCCCTCATGGGCGTCATGGCGGTCGTAGGTGTGCTCGTGGTCCGCACGTTGGGGGCCCGCCGCGCCCAAACGCTCCTCCGTATCACGCTGCCGATCGGCGCGGTGCTCGCGTTGGCGATGCTTGTTTGGGACCTGCCGCAGTGCCGGATCGCGCGTAGCCCCGTTCGCAGGGCCAGGCGGCTGGTCCAGCTTAACCCCGGCGACCCCCGCGCCCTGGAAGCCCTGGCCGTCGCCTATGATTTCGCCCGTACCCATCCCCTGCCGGCCGACGAGGCGGCGGATTTGCCCGGCGGCGCCAGCCAGTTCGCCCACTTCGCCTCTTTGGCCCACGACGCGGCGACCCGGGCGGCCCACACCGCAGACCTCGCCCGGTTTTTCCCCGGCCCCGAAGACCTGGGGCCGTTTCACCGCCGGCTTTCCTATCGGTTTCTATTGCTTGGAGACGCCCAGCAGTCGTTTGCACAGGCGGAAGAAGCTCGGAAGCTGCTGCCGGACGAGTTCGTGACCTGGAAACGCCTCGCGCACGCCTACCAGGCCCTGGGCCGGCTCGACGAGGCCCGCGCGGCCTACGAACGCTGCGAGCAGCTCCTGCCCCCCGACCCGCCGGAGCTGCGGGCGGCTCATTACACCGACTACGCTACGCTGCTGATGTACGACTTTGACCGGGATGCGGAGGCCTGTCCGAAGTTCGCCGCCGCCATCGCGACCAGCAAGCCCCCGCTGGAGGCGAAGCTCGGGCTGGCGGTCTGCCAGATCCGCTACGGCCAGGGCGCGGAGGGGTTCCGGCTCCTGGTGGACGTGCTGGAGGCAATCCGCCGCCAGGGCGCCACGCCGCAGACCCAGTTGCGGGCCGGGCTGGCCCTCGGCGAGTACCGCCTGCGCAGCCACCACTGGGACGAGGCGTTCGGGGTCTACGATGCCCTCATTCGCGACAATCCGACGGACTACACGGCCCTGCGCGGGCTGCAGGAAACGTGCCTGCAAACCGGCCGGCTGCGCGACGCCGTCCTCGCTTGGCAGGATGCAGCGGTCCGCGCCCCGGACCGGCGCGAGTTCAACTCGTTCCTCGTGTGGAGCCTAGCCCTGGCTGACAACCCGTCCGCCGCGCCCGCCGCCGAGGAGCTTCTGGCCAAGGATCCTGACAATCCGCTGGCGTGCTTCGCGCTCATGCTTACGGAGGCCAAGGCCGGACGCTTCGACGAAGCAGTGTCGTGGATCCGGCGGGCACCTGCGGGCACGCCCATCCCGAAGGCGCGTGAATTCGAGCGCGCCGCCGCGGCCATCCAAGTCTTGACCCCCCAGAAGGACCTTCCGCCCGACGCGACCCTCCTCCAGGCGGCGATCTACCTCGCTGGCGATTTCCCGGCCGCCGACCGGTCACGCGCCCGCCAGATCGTGAGCGACTTGCTCGCCGAATCCCCTCCTTCGCGCTGGCGCCGGCTCGCCGAAGAGCTTCAGTCCGAGCTATCGGACCTGGCGCCGGCGCCCTAGCGCTGAAAATCTGAATCTTTCCTAGATTTGCGCGCAGATGCTGTTGAAAGTGCCGACGCCGCTGTTATACTGAATGTTGGCGGTAGAGTGTCCTGGAAAATGCAAAGCCGCCGAAGCGACGTAAGTGCTTCTCAGAAAGTAATTTGCTTCCACTCGCTGCGGCACCCTCAGACCGCGCCAATACCCACAGGGTGCCGCACGCCTTTTTTATGGGGAACTGACGCTTAACCTAACATTTGCAGAACAAGTCCGGCCCGCGTCGCGCTTGAGTGCCCGCTCGCCGCGCGCCACTGGCACCGCTGCCAAGCTATAATTCCGCCCGTGAACACAATGCCCTCGCGCCCGAAATCCGTACGGCGCCGACATCCGTGGTTGTTCGCGCTGCCCACCGGCGCGCTGCCGCCCAGCGTCACATGCCGCGGGCAAAGCTACCGGCTCATCGACACCTTCAAGCACGACTTCTTCGCCGCGACCGGCCTCTACCAGGGACCCGACACGCGCGCCGTCCTGAAGGTCGGCCGCACCAACGATCTGCTTTCGCTTCCCATGCGCTGGTCCGGACGGCTGCTCGCCCGCCGCGAGCTGCGCCTCTACGAGCGGCTCCAGGATCTGCCGGGCGTGCCGCGCCTCATCGGGCCGGTCGGCGAAACGGGTTTCATGCACGAGTTTGTGCCGGGTCATCCGCTCGCGCGCCGCGAGAACGTCTCCGACACCTTCTTTGACGACCTGCTCGCGCTCGTCCGCGCAGTGCACGCGCGCGACGTCGCCTACGTGGACTTGAACAAACGTCAGAACGTTCTCGTCGGCGACGACGGCCGGCCGTACCTGATCGACTTCCAGATTTCGCTCTGGCTGCCGCCCGTCGGATGGCGCGCGTGGCGGCCGGTGCGCTGGCTGCTGGCCCGCTTTCAGCACGCCGACCTGTATCACTGCCTCAAGCACAAACGCCGGCTCCGCCCCGATCTGCTGACCGTCGACGAGGCTCGCCGGCTCGCCCGGGTGAGCATCTGGATCCGGCTGCACCGCGGGCTTACCCGCCCGCTGACGAAGCTGCGGCGACGAACGCTGCGCCGCTTGCAGGCCGACGAGACCGTCCCGGTCGCCGGCTCGTCCGCCAAATAGCGCCCGACTGGGGCGGCCCCCTTGCCTGCGCTGCCGCTCAGACACTCGACTGCTTGGAACTGACGCGGCTCCGCATTACAACATGCGCGTTCGCGGCGTGCCGGTCGGAGACAGACCGCCGGCGTCACGCGCAGCCGTACGCCGCTAGCCTGAGGAGACGCGCCATGTCCATTCCGCCGAATCCGCCGCCCGCCTATCCCCCGTCCCCAGGCTATCCGCAGTCGGGCGAGCCGTATCCCCAGACGTTTTCCGCCCCGCGCACCGGCTTGGCCACTGCCGCCCTCGTGCTTGGCATCATCAGCCTTCCCACGACCTGCGTGTGCATCGGCCCGGTCGTCGGACTGGTGGCCGTAATCCTCGGAATTGTCGCGGCAGCCCGCGCGGGCAGCCAGCCGGTCGCCTACGGCGGCCGCGGCCGCGCCGTCGCCGGGATCGCCACGGGCGGCGTGCCCGTCGTTCTGCTGCTGGTCGTGCTCGTTGTCGCGTCGCTCAACCCCGGTGCGTTCAGGGCGAGATTATCGAAGTTGTTCAGGGCCACTCAGGCCGCTGCGAACCTCCAGAACGTCGGCACGGCCCTCAATGCGTACCAAGCGACGTATCAGGAGTACCCGCCGGACCTGGCGACCCTCGCCCGCAGCACGCCGATCCAGGCCACGCCGCTGCCTGGCGCCAGCAGCGATCCCACCGCCGGGGTCTGGTACGTCGCCGGCGTGAAGGCGACCGATCCGCCTGACTGGATCATCGCCTACGCGCCTACCACGGTGTGGCGGGGGTCCGTGGTCATCGTCCTGCGCGTCGCCGGCCGGCCGGACGTGCTGGATCAGCCCCGCTTCGACGAGGCGCTGGCGAAGTTCAAGCAGGCGTATGAGTCGCGGCGCGGCGAGCCGCCCACCATCCTGCCGCCGCCTGCCGAGCCCGGGTCGCAATCGTCCGAGAAGCCGTGAGCAACATGCTTGCCTTATCGCGTAGCAAACTGGGGAGCAGACATGTCCCACGCGGCGCTGGATGAGTTTGAACGCGCCGACCTGAATGGCGCCATCGAGGGTCTGTACGCCGCGTTCTCAGGATACGGGGTGGACTTCCCGCTCTCGGCGTGCGCTCTCACAGTCTCCCCGGAAGACCAGCAGTGGCTCGCTTCCAAGCCGCTGCGTGAGCTCGGGCCGTACGATCTGGCGTTCTACAGCTTCAAGGCCATCACCACCTTCGGTACGGTGGCCGACTTCAAGCACTTTCTGCCGCGGATCTTCGAATTAGTGGCCACCGTTCCGGGGTATCCTCGCAACCCTGAGATCGTGGTGGGCGGGAAGCTCGCGTACGCCAACTGGCGCTCTTGGCCGGAGACCGAGCAGGTGGCGGTCGAGCGTTACTTTCGCGCCCTGTGGCGCGACACGCTCGCTCAATTCCGTAGCGTGCTCTTCGCGGACGAGTGTTTGGGGTGCATCGCGCAGGCCGTCGAGGAGTTGGGTCCGTTTCTGCGCTACTGGGAGGCCGCCGTTGAACGGGATCAACCCGCGCGACTGCACCTGGCCGAATACGTGTGCGGGGTCGTGGGTTGTTTGCGCGAGGGCCGCGTGGTGGGAGCTTTCTGGGAGGACCACCCGGAGCGCTCGCGGCAAGTTTCGACGTGGCTTCTCAGCCCGGTGATGGCATCCAAGGTTGAGCGGTCGTTTGACGACTTCGTTCGCGATCCCGAAGGGGCGGGTTGGGAGTTCATGCTCAAGCAATACCAGGAACTCCGTGGCCGGCCGGGCTGAACCTCTGGCGCAGACCGGCGTTCCGCGCTGAGTCCGAGCCCGCCTGCGCTTGCGCTAGTGCTGTGAACCAGCTATAGTACCCCACGCCATGAGCGACCAGATTACCGATCGAAAAGCGAAGCTCGAGAAGATTCGCGCCCTCGGTGTTGACCCCTACGGCGGGCGATTCGAGAGCGTCACAAAGAACGCCGCCATCCGCGCCGCCAGCGAGCCGCTCAACATCGAGCCCGGACAGATCGTCGAAAGCGACGCCGCCAGGTTCCGCGCCGCCGGCCGCGTCGTGCTCTACCGCGACATCGGCAGCCTGATCTTCATGACCGTCCGCGACTGGACCGGCGACCTGCAATTCGGGGTTTCCAAGAAGATGCTCCAGGGTGGCGCCGGCGTCTCCCCGGGTGGTACGAACGTCTTGCCGGGTAGCGCGGGCGTCTCGCCCGCCGTCGGTGGCGACACCACCTGGAAAGTCGCCAAGCTCCTCGACCTCGGCGACATCGTCGGCATCGACGGCCGGCTCGGCCGCACGAAGACCGGCGAGCTGACGCTGTGGGCGTCGCACTTCACGCTGCTCAGCAAGGCCGTCCGTCCGCCGCCAGAGAAGTACCACGGCCTGACGGACGTCGAGGCCCGCTATCGCCGCCGCTACGTGGACCTGTTTGCCAGCCCCGAATCGCAGCGCGTCTTCGTGCTGCGCGCCAGGATCATCGACTACGCCCGCGACGTGCTGCGCCGCCGCGGATTCATCGAGGTCGACACGCCGGTGTTGCAGCCGATCTACGGCGGGGCGGCGGCCCGGCCGTTCGAGACGCACCACAACACGCTCGACATGAAGCTCTATCTGCGGATCTCGCCCGAGCTGTACCTGAAGCGCTGCCTGGTCGGCGGGCTCGAGCGGGTCTACGAGTTCGCGCGCTGCTTCCGCAACGAGGGCATCAGCCCGCGGCACAACCCCGAATTCACCATGCTGGAGCTGTACCAGGCCTACGGCGATTACCACGACATGATGGACATCACGGAGGAGATCATCGCGGGGGCGGCGCGGGATGTGATCGGGTCGCTGAAGATCAAGTTCGGCGAGCGGGAGATCGACTACACGCCGCCTTGGCCGCGGCGGCGGTACACGGAGCTCTTCGCGGAGCACGTCGGCTTTCCGCTGACCGACCTGGCGAAGGTGCGGGTCCGCGCGCGGGAGCTGGGGATGGAGGAGAAGAAGCTCGACGATGTGGTCGTCATCAGCAAGGTCTTCGAGCACCACGTCGAGCCGCATCTGGTCAATCCGACGTTCGTGATCGACTATCCCGCCCCGCTGTGCCCGCTGACGAAGCGGCACCCGCAGGACCCGCAGCTCGCGCTGCGCTTCGAGCCGTATATCAACTCGATGGAGATCGGGAACGCGTACAGCGAGCTGAATGACCCAGCCATCCAGCGCGAGAACCTCGGCGCCCAGCTCGCCGGCGAGGGCGACGAGACGATGCGAGTCATGGACGAGGACTTTTGCGAAGCGTTGGAGCACGGCATGCCGCCGGCGGGTGGTCTCGGCATCGGCATCGACCGGGTGGTGATGCTACTGACCGGCTCCCCGAGCATTCGCGACGTGCTGCTGTTTCCGCTGCAGCGGCCGGAGTGCCGCTGAGGAATGGGTGGGCGTGTCAGGCGACCCCAACAGCAGGAAACACGCCGGAAGGACCGGGACCATGTCCGCCCTTGGCTTCACGAGGCCTCGCGCCTCTGGCTGTGTGGACCTAACCAGCGCATAGCGGCCCATCACCAGGGTCCCCGAAGCGAACAGCTCCCCGCCCCGAGCCAGCATGACTCGCGTCGTCTTGCGTCGTCCGCGAGAGAAACCCATTATAGTCTATAACATAGTCCGCTTGGCGCCTGGGCTGCGCCCGCTAGCATCGCTTACATGAACGCGCAAGGAGCAGTCGACGATCACGACACGGGACCTCAGACGGCCACGCTCCCATGAAGCGAATGAAGCTGATCCAGCACTTGGCTACGAACGGATGTGCCCCACTCCGCGAGGGCAAGAGGCACTCGATCTACATCAACCTTGCGAATCGACAGACCGCCCCGATACCGCGCCACGCGGACATTGATTCGTGGCTGGCATTGAAGATCTGTAAGGAACTCGGCGTCGAGCCCCCGTCGGAACGCTAACCCGCGATCGGCACCGTCTCGACCTCTGACGTCCCGGTGCGCTCGCGTAGCGCCATTTCCCGCCGCGCCGCCATCAACTCATTGAGCGCATCGAGCACGTTCTCGCGGGCTTCCTCCCTGGTCCGGCCCTGCGAGAAGGCGCCGGGCACCTCCGGGATGGTGGCGATCCACCAGCCGTCCTGGCCGAGCTCGAAGATGATGGTCAACTCGTTGGGCATCGCACGTCCTTCACACTTTACATTCTATCGACCACCCGGGCCGCCCGGAAGCGAGTTTGTCGAACCGTCGGAGCGGGACGCCGATAACGGGGCGTTGGACGGGCTCCGCCGTGATCGGGGACGGCCGCGCTGTGCGACGTCGCGCGGGTTCGTGCACCGGCTTGAAGCGCTCCACGTTGAATCGCCGTCCGTCGTGCGGCACAATGCGCGCTCCGTACGCAAGCGCCTTGTGCCACGGCTGTATCCGCAGTGCCCCCCCGCAGAATACCCCGCTGACGCACGGCTCACGGAGCAGCGGCACGCGCCTACATCCGCTCGATCACCTCGATGCCCAAGAGCCCCAGCCCGAGCCGCAGAGTGCGGGCTGCGAGGTCGCACAGCCGCATCCGGCTTAGCCGCGACGCGTCGTCCGCCGCCGCCAGCACCGGGCACGACTCGTAAAAGCGCATGAAATCCGCCGCCAGATCGTACAGATACGTGCACAACACGTGCGGCGTCAGGTCGGCCGCGACCGCGTCGATCGTCTCGCGCAGCCGCGCGAGCCGCAGCGCCAGCGCCCGCTCGGCCGGATGCCCGAGCGCGAGCGTCACGCCGGGCGCGTACACGTCCGGCGACCCGATCCGCTCCGCCGCCTTGCGATAGATCGAGCGGATGCGGGCGTACGCATACATCATGTACGGCGCCGTGTTCCCCGTCAGCGCCAGCATCTTGTCCCAATCGAACACGTAATCGCTATTGCGATCATTCCGCAGGTCGGCGTACTTCACCGCGGCGATGCCAACGCGCCGAGCGATCTCGCGCTGCTCTTCCTCGCCGACAGAACGGTCCGCAGTGTCGTCCTTTTCGTCCCGCCGTTCTTCCGCCGCCGCGGCCCGCTGCTGGAGCAGCTCCAGCGCCCGCTTCTCCGCCTCATCCAGCAGCTCGCGTAGCTTGACCGTGCCGCCTTCCCGGGTTTTCAGCGGCCGGCGATCGCCGCCCAGGACGCTCCCGAACGTGACGTGTTCGACCCGCACGGCGTCCGTGATCCAGCCGGCGGCGCGGGCGCACGCGAAGAACATCTCGAAATGCAGCTTCTGCCGCGCGTCGGTAACGTAAATGACGCGCTGCGCGCCGACGCCGCCCGACAGGAACCGCAGCTCCTTGAGCCGGAACCGGATCGCCGCCAGGTCGGTCGTCGCGTAGAGGTACGCTCCGTCCGACTTCTGCACGATCATGCCGAGCTCTTCGCCGTCGGGGTTCTTGAACAGCGGCTCACCCTTGTCGTTGTAGAGATACACGACGACCGCCCCCTCATGGTCGCGCACCTCGCCGCGCACTCCCGTCCCTTCACGGGGGGAACCGCCGGTCGCACCGAACTTCTCGTGCAGCCCCTGCAGAACTTCCTGCAGGCGATCTCTGCGGTCGTTGTTGCCGCCAAGGCTGTAGAAACTCTCCCCGCGCACGTCCTCGGCCGTGAGCAGCACGCCGAGCGGACCGTAAATGCCCTGGCAATAGGCAAGCGAGATATCACGGGCCTTCTGCCACTCGGTCCGCTCGTACACATCGCCGGCCTGGAGCATTCGTGTGACCTTGCGTGGAATGTCCTCCAGGCGTTCCTCGGTACGATCGCGGTTGGTGACCGTCGCACCAGTACCCTCTGCTACCGTGACGAGCGTCTGCACGAAGACGTATCCCAGTTCCAGCTGCTCCAGCGTCACCGCCACACCAGAGAGAGCGTCGAGGCTTTGGTCCTGCAAATCTTCCGACCACTCACTACAGATCGGCTGCAGAGCCTCTCGTCGAGCCTCGACCGGGGCGTCGGAGAGTTTTCTGAGCCGCTCCTGGAGCGCGCGCACGGCATCCAACGACGCCCCGCGGCCTACACGCGCGCGGATGTACCAAAGGCCGAGGATTACGGCGCCCATCTGCGTCCCCCAGTCGCCGATGTGGTTCTGCCGGACGACCTCATGCCCCTCGAACGCCAGCACGCGCGCCAGCACGTCGCCGATGATCGTGCTGCGCAGGTGCCCGACGTGCATCTGCTTCGCGATGTTCGGCTGCGAGTACTCGACGACGACGCGCTGCGGCTGTTCCACCGGCGACAACCCCACGCGGTCGGTCAACGGCCAGGCGACACCCGGGTGCCACTGCTCTTGAGCAGTGCCGCCGGCCGCCAGGGAACCCGTCGCTTGCGCTCCGGGCTCTGACAGCGGTGCGGGAATCTCGCCCAGGTATTGTGCGAGCAATCCGTCCTTCAGCCGGATGTTGATGAACCCCGGCCCCGCGATCTCCAACGGCTCGGCGATGTCGGCAAGCTGCGGCTCGACCGCGTCCTTGATCCGCTGCGCCACGTCGCGCGGCTTCGATTTTAGCGTCCGCGCCAGCGACATCGCCACGTTGCACTGGTAATCGCCGAACTTCGGATCGCCCGCCGGCCGCACCTGCGCGTCCGCCGTCGCAACCGGAACCCCAGCCACCGCCGCCACCGCGACGGAAAACTCATGCACCAGCAAGTCTTGAATGCTCATATATCTCATCGCAGTGAAACAGCTATCCGCGGCCTTGTGCCGAGGGCGCACGCTCGATGCCCTCCGGAGCCGCGTTGGCCCGGGCGAGGCGCGCCAACTCGTCGAAGAACCGCTCCTGCCGGGCGCGCAACCAGCGCGTCGGCCGGTAGTAGACGAGCAGGAACAAGACCAGAAGCAACGCCGCGCACATGCCGCCGAAGATGAACCCCGGCCGTACCGGGACAAGCCACACAAGACACCCAGCCACACCGGCGGTGAGAGCGACGGCGAGCACCCAGACCGCGCCGCGGCCCCAGAATGCGGCGTGGTACTGCAACAAGGGGCGCCACCACCCGGGCTGGCCCGTCAGCCGGCGAACACGCCGAAACGAGATAACATCAATCACCACGAAGAACACCACCAACGGCACGACCTGCCACGCAACCACGACGCGGAACTGACTGGTCCCGAGGGCGAGCGCGCCCACCACCATCATCATCATCGTTACGGCGACCAGGGCCCAGCTCTGCCCCTTGACCGCGGCCCGCAGCTCCGTGAGTCGCCGGTCCGCCGATCCGAGTTCGCGCAGGAGGTACTGGCGCGCATAGATAAACCCGCACTCCGGACACCGCAGGACCTCGCCCGGCAGCCCGCGCAGCTTGTAGCTGCAATGCGGACAGGCAAGGTCAATCTCCGGCGGCGCGCTCATGCGACCAAGGTAAGCACGGCCAAGGCACGTGTCGAGACCGCGCCCCAGCGCCAGCCTCCGCGGGGCGAGCGTCATCCCCGTGGGCCAGCAACGACGGCCGCGTCTCTTATCACCCGATCATGCGTCCTCACGCAGAATCCGCCATTCTTGCGCACCACCCGCCCCAGCCCGCCACCGGCGCGCTTTTCTCTCCGCCGCCACGTTTCTTGGTCTATACTATCTAGTGATCATGACGCTCGCGGCTCGCGCGCCCGTCGCCTGCGAACGGAGAGCTTGTACCCCGAGCCGAGGACGCACCTGCCCGCGGCGTTACTCGGTCGCTCTTCGTGCGCCTCTGTTTCAAGAGTCTCATTTGCGCCCCCTACAAACATGATACTCTTGATACCATTCGGCCCACGCCCTCCAGTCCTGCGTATTATTGGACGCCCGCCGTGCCCCTCGATACTCTTGACCGGCCCAACCCCCGCGCGTACCGTCGCCGCACCCATGCAAACTTGGTCCCGGAAACCCGACCGCGTCCAACTCGGCGTGACCGAACTCGGCGGCTAACTCGACGACGTGCGCTTCCACACCGACCGCGGCGACCCAGCGGAGTCTGTGATGCCCAACATCTGTTTTCTTGGCGCCGGCAGCGGCTTCGCCACCCCGCTTGCCGCCGACGTCATGCAGGTCCCCGAGATTGGCGGCGGCGAGTTCCGCCTCGTCGATCTCGACCTCGCGCGCCTGAAGCTCTCCCACGACGTTATCCGCCTGGTCGCCGACCGCGTCGGAGGCGGACGCTGGACCGTCCGCGCTGCCACCGACCGCCGCGCGGCCCTCCGCGGCGCCGACTACGTCATCAACTGCATCGAGGTCTCCGGCGTAGACACCGTCCGCTTCGACAACGACATCCCGCTCAAGTACGGCGTCTCGCAGTGCATCGGCGACACGATCGGGCCGGGCGGCGTGTTCAAGGCGCTGCGCACCGTGCCCGTCTGGCTCGACGTCCTGCGCGATTGCGAGGAGCTGTGCCCCGACGCCTGGGTGCTGAACTACACGAACCCCATGAGCATCATGTGCCTGGCCGCGCAGCGCAGCAGCCGCATGACTGTCGTCGGCCTCTGCCACTCCGTCCAGGGCAGCAGCGGCCAGCTCGCCGATTACGCCGGCGTGCCGTACCCCGAGCTGGAATGGCAGTGCGGCGGCATCAATCACATGTCGTGGTTCACGACGCTGCGCCACCACGGCCAGGACCTCTATCCCGCGCTGTGCCGCAAGGTGCAGGAATCCCCGGAGCTCTGGGAAAAAGACCCCGTCCGCTTCGACGTCATGCTGCACTTCGGCGCCTTCGTCACCGAATCGAGCGGCCACTTCTCCGAATACGTGCCCTACTACCGCAAGCGGCCCGAACTCATCACCCGCTACTGCCGCGACGGCTACCTCGGCGGCGCGAGCTTCTACGCCGACAACTGGCCGCGCTGGCGGCGCGAGTGTGACGACGGGCGGCGACACGTCCTTGCCGGCCAGGAAGAACTAAAGACCCAGCGCACGCCCGAATACGCGTCGTACGTCATCGCGGCCCGCGAAACCGACGTTCCCTTCATCATCCACGGCAACGTCGCCAACCGGGGCCTGATCGATAACCTGCCGCCGGACGGCTGCGTCGAGGTCGCCTGTACCGTCGACCGCCCGGGCATCCATCCCAGGCGTTTCGGCCCCTTGCCGCCGCAACTCGCGGCCCTGTGCCGCGCCAACATGGCGGTCTTTGATCTCGCCGCGCGCGCCGCTATCGAGCGTCGCCGCGAGCCGGCGGTGCACGCCCTGCTCCTCGACCCGCTGACCGCCGCCGTCTGCTCGCCCGCCGAGATCCGCAAGATGGCCGACGAGCTGTTCGCGGCCGAGCGCGACTATCTGCCCGCCTTCACGTAGCCCCCGCGCGCGCCCGGGAGGCACCCTGGCGCACCAAAGACGACGCAGGCCGGCGAGGTCACTCACCGGCCTGCGCGAAAGACTCTATCCGTATCGCAGCGTTGCCGCCGGGTGCGCGGCTACGGCGGGCACGTCGTCCCAATCGTCGCCACGAACGGATCAATGTCGGCAAAGGTCACGTTCAGGTCGCCGTTGCAGTCCGCGTTCAGCCACGGGCAGCCCGGGTGATTCGCGTTCCACGCCGACTCGCCAGCCAACGCTTCCACGAACGGATCGATGTCCGCGAACGTCACCCGCCCGTCGCAGTTCGTGTCGCCGTGGCAAACCACGGGCCCACACGGGCTTGGCGTACAGGTGGTGCCGAGACCCTCGTATGTGCCACCCGCCTGGGTGCAGAGCGCCGGTTTCTTCAGCTCGCACTGCGCGCCGGGCAAGCAGCAGGCCCCGGGTTCGCATTCATCGGGAATCCCATTGCTGTTGAGGTCCTGGGCGTTCGACAGGGCCGGGTACGCCACTGTGACCTGAATCGTCGTTGGGGTCGAGCCGCAGGCAGTCGGATTCATGTTGGACGTGGGCAACATGGCGATGGCCACGTTGCCGCCGCCGCTGGCCTTGAGGGTGTTGTACGTCGCCATGGGCACGGTCAGCGTGTCGATCTGGTTCGGCGAGCACGAGAAGTAACCCGTGTGCCCGTACGCGGTGCCCACGGACTGACTGTTGATGGTGACGTTCACATACTTACTCGCCGAGAAGAGGTCGCCGAGCGCGCTGAACGTGAGCAAGACGTTGCTGGTGGCATCCGGCGGGGCGGTCAGCGTGAAGGTGTGCGCGGTCGGATAGCCTAGCGGCGTATACGTCGGCGACGTCGCCCCGAAGGCGGTGGACAGGTCGCAAACATCCGGGATGCCGTTGCTGTTGCAGTCGCTGCACCACGGGCTCCCGTCGCAATTGGCGAGGTCGCAGGCATCCGGCACGCCGTTGGCGTTGCAGTCGGGCACCGTGTGGTTCGCGATATCGCACTCGTCCGGGATGCCGTTGCTGTTGCAGTCGTGGCTGGTGCCCGACGCCAGATCACATTCGTCCGGAATCCCATTGCTGTTGCAGTCCAGGCTCGTGTGATTGGCGATGTCGCATGCGTCGGGAATCCCGTTGTGGTTGCAGTCTGGATCGCATTCGTCCGGGACGCCGTTGTGGTTGCAGTCCCCCGAATGCCCGGACGCGATGTCGCACGAGTCGGGGATTCCGTTGCTGTTGCAGTCCTGGCTCGTCCCGCTGGCGACGTCGCACGAGTCGGGGACGCCGTTGCTGTTGCAGTCCAGGCTCGTCCCGTTGTAGATGTCGCACAGGTCGTGGATTCCGTTGCTGTTGCAGTCGGTTGTCCCGCCCACCTCGCACTCGTCCGGGATGCCGTTGCTGTTGCAGTCCTGCGAGTAGCCGGACGCGATGTCACCGGGATCCAAAATGCCGTTGCTGTTGCAGTCCCGGAAGCGCTGCTGGGCGGCCTGATAGACGTAGGCCCGGTCCGTCGTCGGGCTGGTGTCCTGCGGCTCCTGCGCCCAGGCGACGATGGCGATGTTATTCGGATCGGCCCAACTTGTGCTGTCGAACGTAAACCGCCGCGTAACGTCGGTGCACTGCCCCGCCGTCACGTAGACATCCTGGGTCGTCCCCGCCTGCTTGAACCCGTTGCGCGAGTAGGTGACAACCGTCGGCCAGTGGTCCAGCACCTGTACGATGTAGATCCGCATCGTCTTGGCCGCCCCGCCGGCCTCCAGGCACACATGCGCGGTGACGTCCCACGTCGCGCCGCTGACTTGCGTGCCCCGCACCTCGATCGTGACGTCGGTCGAGATGTTGTGCCGCGTGGTCCAGTCGGCTTGGTACGTGCTGTATGGAACCTCGCCCACCGCGGTGATCGCGCCGTCAAAATACACCGTGGGATAACCGCTGAAGTCCGTGTAGAAAATCGCTCGGTTATTCCCCCAGGTCGTTGCGTAGTCGTCGCCATGATGTATCTGCACAAACGCAAACGTGGTCGGATGGGCCGTCATCAACTGGCCGAGTCGCGGACCCGCGACTGAGCAGTGGCTTCACCACGTCGCCGAGAATTCTTCGCCCAAAACCACCCTTTCCGCCGCCATGACCGCCGGCGAGGCCGCCAGCGCCGCGAGAGTAACCAGCGACCACCCAAGCCAGAGTCTGCCTTGCGCGGACCTCCTCGTCATCGCAACCGCCTCCTTCTAAACGGGTAGGGGGATTGAGCCGTCCTTTTTTTGACGGAAAAGGGCGCTTTTTCCACTCCATGCCAGCGCACTAACCAACACCTCTCTACCCTAATGTCTTTGGAGTCCCCGGTCAACGAGAATGTCGCCGCTCGGAATTATCGGGCCAGCGGAACAGGGCGCACAGGAACGAATGGCAGTAATTCAGGCCTCATTCGCCTTTCGCGCCGGCCTGTGGGCAGCGGGGCGCGAGGCTGCGGTAGAACGAGGCGGCCGCCGCGTCGCGGAGACCTCGACCGGCCTGGATTCCGTCCATGCGGCGAGAGACAACGCGGGCAAACCCCGGGGGCGCGTTGACTCGCACGGGACGGTACCGCGTTCACGGCGACCCAGGAGGTGACCTGCCGCCGCAACCGTGTGCCGGTCGAGCTCGTGCCCGCGAGCCGGTGCCCCAGCGGCGCGCCGTTGGGTACGCCGGTTCAGTCGTCCTTGCCGGTCTTGGCCTGCGACTTCTGGAAGGCGTCGACGAGCGACTTGAGCGGTGCGGCGGGAATGAGCAACTCGCCGTGCATCGCCTCGGGTTCCAGGTAGAGCGCACAGCCGATCAGGGCAGCCGGCTCGTCGCCGAGCGGAACAACGGGGAAGGGAACGCCGATCCGGCGCACCATGCCGCCGAAGAGCTTCACGCAGCGCGGTGCGTCGACCAACATGCACACTTGCGGGTTCGGCGACAGCTTCGCAAACAGCGTCGCCACGCGCGGATCCTGCGACAACGACGCGCTCGGCTGCGAGAGCAAACGCAGCATCCGTGCCCGGGCCGGCTCCTGCGCCCCCAGAGCGTACGCCACACCCGGTGCGTACGCGACGATATACACGCTCGGCGTCACGCCATACACCATTTGCAACGTGGGCTGCAACCGCGCGTCGTCCGTGTCGAACGTGAAGCGATAGAGGTCACCCAGGACATCCCCCAGCTTCGCGTCCTCGTGGCGGACGGTCGTCGACGGCAGGCCACCCCAGGCGTTCATCAGCTCCGGAACCGTCTCGTACAACTCGCGCAGCTCCCGCTGCACCGCCGGCCCCTCGGTCGTCAGGTACAGCCCGGAGATCAGCAGCCCGTCCCCCTCCGGCACCGGCTCCACGACCCCGTTGGAACCAGAGATCTTGCGATGAATCTCGACACTCCGGTGCAGGGCCGCCTCCAGCTTCTCGGCCCCCAGCCGTTCCTTCATGGCGTCCATCCGCAGAAAGGCCCGCATCAGCCCGGTCTCGACGCCCTCCACCTCCGGGGGCAGCTCCCACTCGTAGGCGAACACGAAGGCCGCCGGGTCGGGCGGTAGTCCGCGCAGCAGATCGCGTTTCGGTTTGCGGACCGCGCCGAGATAGCGCGCGACCGTGCCCTCCGGCTTGAATTCCAGACGGTCCTCCAAAAACACGGCCTCACCGTCCACGCGCGCCGTCACCACGTACGTGTTCAGTTCGCCGGCGATCCGCTCGACCTGCTCGAAAACCCACTTCCAGACCTGAATCCCCTCGGCCGCGTTCGGTGTCGCCGCCATCCCCATGTACATGCTCTGCGCCACGACGCCGAGCTGCTGGCGGAGCACATCGTGCCAGGGCGGCACGTCGATGTACAGTATGGCCTGCCGGCTGGCCAACAGCCCGGCGTACTGCTCTGCGAAGCGCCGCGNNGGAGCCGATCAGGACCGGTTCGCCGTGCTGCGCCGAAAGCGCCAGGACGAACGGGCCGGCCGCCTCGATCGCTTTGGCGCGTTCGCCCAGCGGTCCCTGCAGCACATCCAGCGCGGTCACATCGGCCATGTCCTTGACGCCGATGGCGCGCCCGAAGGCGCTAATCCCCGCGACCGCCTCTTGCAGGCTCGGCACGACCAACACCAGGTGAGCATC
>PMMM01000255.1 GCA_003162245.1 Phycisphaerales bacterium | reverse complement strand
CCCGCCATACCGCGGCGTGCCCGGCAGGGCACCGACGTGGATCATCCCGACCACGGCTTTCGGTCGTGCGAATAGCGTCATCCCCGCCATTGTAGCCGCTCCTGCGCGAAAGGGGCGGCGTCAGCGCTTCCGCTGCTCGTACCAGCGCAGCCAGTCGTCGCGGTCGAAGCCGAAGTCCTGCCCGGTGATCCGTCGCAGCGCCTCCAGCAGCTCCGTGCGATAGACCGTGACCCGCTGGTACTGCCAGTCGTTGCCGACCACGTCCGCCGGCAGGTAGATGCCGAACTCCGGCTCCTGTGTGGCCTGGACCCCGCCGCCGAGCTGCACGACGGTGCTGCCGTTGAACACGGTCTCGTAACGCCACCACCACTGCCGCACCGGCACCTCGACCCACTTGTTCCGCTCGACCGTCAGCCCGTCGATCAGCTCCGGAATTGCCTCGGTTGCCTTCAATTCTCCCAGCGCAAACGCCGCCCGCCGCGTGATCACGTCGCTCGGCACGTGCAGCGCTTCGCGGTACTGCTCCACGATCCGCCGGTCATCGCGGCGCCCGAGCTGCGTGATCGCGGCCCGCCGCAGGTCTGCGTCCGCGTCGACGAACGACAGCGCGGCCAGGTTCATCGTGGCTTCGTCCTGCGGAAACGCCGCCAGCGCCTCGACGAGCAGCCGCCGCGTGCGGATGTCGCCGCGCCCCAGCACGTCCGCCAAGGGCTGAATCGCCAGCGGGTCCTTGATTGCCAGGATCATCGCCCGCCCCTCGTCGAACCAGTCCGGACGGTCGCTGTCCAGCCGCGCGGACTTGATGCCGGCAATGCGCGGATACCACTGGTTGCGGATTGCCCGCGCCAGCCGCTGGGCGTCGGTCTCCTTCGACTCGGGCGCAGCGACCTTCCGCCCCCCGGCCGCCCGCGCGTCCACCCACATCGTCCCGGCCCGCACGTATCCGAGCGCTCGCCGGGCCGCCTCGCAATCCGCGTCCAGCGTGACGGCCCGCTGCAAGTGCCGCTTGCTCTCGGTCCGCAGTCCGTGCTCGGCACACCACAGCCCCAGCGTGGTCTGGTCCGCCGGCGTGTCCGCCGTCTCCCGTACCCTACGGTCGTATTCGTCGAGCGCCGTCGAGCCGGCCTCGGTCCGTTCCACGGCGCTGACCGGCAAGCCGACTAAACCGGCCGCCGTGCGGACCCGGTACACGTCGCCTTCGGTCGCGACGAGCTGCCCCTCCACCGTGCCGCCGTTGCGAAGATGGAAAACGTCCGCGTCGACGGCGGGCACGCACGCCAGCAGCGCCGACACGCAGAGCGCGATGCCCGCCCGCGTCCAGCCGCCACCCAAACAATGCCCGGAACGTGTGCGAGCCAGGAGCATCGTGAGAACTCCTCGCGTATCTGCCCTCCGTTCGGATTATACACACCGAGGCCGCTTGGTCCGCGGCGGTTCCGGGGGCCGAACTTGCGCCAGACAATTCAACGCGGCAGCCGAGCCGGCGCCGGCGCCTCACCATGACTCAGCGGGACTTTCCTCATGCGACTCCTGGTGCGCCGCGGATGGAGCAGACAAGATACGCGCATCGCCGCGCGGAGGCCGTCGCCGCGCAGGCCACGACGTAGCCCTGCTACCCACGTGCCGCAGAGGAGCGCCGACGCATGGCACGGAAATACGCCCTCGGCATCGACTTCGGCACCGAATCCGCCCGCGCCCTCCTCGTCGATGTCGCCAACGGCCGCGAGGTCGCCACCGCCACCGCCAACTACACGCACGGCCGCCACGGCGTCATCCTGACGCGCGATCCGCACCTCGCGCGACAGCACCCGGCGGACTACGTCGCGACCGCCGAACGGACGATCCGCAGCGTGCTCGCCGCGGCCCGCCGCACGATTCGCGGCTTCCGCCCCACGCAGATCATCGGCGTCGGCGTAGACACCACCGGCAGCACGCCGATGCCGGTTGATCGCGATGGTCGCCCGTTGGCCTTCGACCGGCGGCTCGCACGCGACCCGGCCGCGCTCGCGTGGCTCTGGAAAGACCACACCTCCGTCGCCGAGGCCGAGGAGATCACCGCCCTCGCAGCCCAGCGGCGACCCGAATACCTCGCCAAGTGCGGCGGCCGATACAGCAGCGAGTGGTTCTTCAGCAAGATCTTCCACTGCCTCCGCTCCAGCCCGCGCGTATTTGACGCCGCGCACACGTGGGTCGAGATCGCCGACTGGATTCCGGCGATGCTGACCGGCAGCGAGTCGCCCGAGCGGCTGACGCGGGGCGTTTGCGCGGCCGGCCATAAGGCGATGTACAACGAAGCGTGGGGCGGATATCCCGACGCGGAGTTCCTCGCGGCCCTCGATCCGCGCCTCGGCGCGCTGCGGCAACGCCTCGCGTCGCACGCCAGCACGATCGACCGCACCGTCGGCGGCTTGACCGCGGAATGGGGGCGGCGGACCGGGCTTCCCGTGGGAATCCCGGTCGCCGTGGGCGCGATCGACGCGCACCTCGGGGCCGTCGGGTCCGGGATTGCGCCGGGGACGCTGGTGAAGATCATCGGCACGAGCACGTGCGACATGATGGTCGTGCCCACGTCGCAGGCGCTGGCCGACGTGCCGGGGCTGTGCGGGATCGTCGAGGGGAGCATTCTGCCGGGGTATTTCGGGCTTGAGGCCGGGCAGTCCGCGGTCGGCGACATCTTCAACTGGTTCGTCGCGTACATTCAGCCTGGCGGCCCGCGCACCGGCTCCCACGAAGCGCTCAGCGCGGCCGCCGGTCGACTCAAGCCCGGCGCGTCCGGGCTGCTCGCGCTCGACTGGAACAACGGCAACCGCACGGTGCTCGTCGATCAGCGGCTAACCGGGCTGCTGATGGGGCAGACGCTGTACACCACGCCGGGCGAGATCTACCGCGCCCTCGTCGAGGCGACCGCGTTCGGCGCCCTCACGATCATCAACCGCTTCGAGGAGTACGGCGTGCGGGTCGAGCAGATCGTGAATTGCGGCGGCATCGCGGAAAAGAGCCCACTGACGATGCAGGTTTACGCCGACGTGACCGGGCGGGCGATGAAGGTCGCGCGGTCGGGGCAGACGTGTGCGCTCGGGGCCGCGATCGCGGGCGCCGTCGTCGCCGGGCGGGCCGCGGGCGGGTATGGGTCGTTCGCCGCGGCCCAGAAGGCGATGTGCGGCCTCAAGACGAAGGTCTATCGTCCGAATTCAGCGGCGCACGCGGTTTACGAGGAGTTGTACGGGCTCTACCGCACACTGCACGACGCGTTTGGGACGCCGGGCTGGCAAGGCAACCTGCACCACGTGATGAAGCGCTTGCTGGAGATTCGCGGGCGGGCCGAGCCATCGTCACGGCGAGCCCGCTGAACTACATGAGGTGTTTACGATGTCCGAGCTGCCTGATCCGAAGACAAACCGCAAGCCCGATCACCCCGTCGAGCCGCTGATCGTCCGGCGCTGGTCGCCGCGGGCGATGAACAGCGAGCCGCTCGCCGAGCGTGAGCTGCTGACGCTGTTCGAGGCCGCCCGCTGGGCCCCCTCGGCGTACAACGAGCAGGAATGGCGCTTCCTGTACGCCCGGCGGGACGGCCCACACTGGCCGACGTTCTTCGGCCTGCTCGTCGAGGCGAACCAGGCCTGGTGTCACCGTGCGGCGGCGCTGATCGTCGTGCTCTCGCACAAGGTCTTCACCCGCAATGGGAAGCCGAATTCCGTGCACACGTTCGACGCCGGGGCGGCGTTCGAGAACCTCGCGTTGCAGGGCACGGCGATGGGCCTCGTCGTCCACGGCATGGCCGGCTTCGACCGCGACAAGGCCCGCACGGCCCTGCGCGTCCCCGGCGACTACGACATCGAGGCGATGATCGCCGTCGGCCGCCCCGGCGACCCGGCAGAACTGCCGGCGGAGCTGCGCGAGCGGGAAATCCCGTCGGACCGCAAGCCGGTCGGTGAAATCGCCCGCGAGGGGCCGTTTGCGTTCTGACTCTCGGCCGGCCAATGCAGCGGCCCGCGCCCTCGCGTGGCTGTCCGTGGCGAGTGGGCTCAGGGGTGGTGTGCGCATACCAGCCCGAAATTCGCGCGCGGACCCCCGTGCCGCACGCGCACAGTTCAACGGCACGTCACAGAGCGGTGCTGCGAATAAGACGCGCTGAAAGCGGATAGCCTCTCGATGAATTCGCTCTTGATGAACTCGCTTTCTCCGCGTTCTGGGCATCTTGGCGGTTGCCTTTCCGACGGTCCCGACAACGAAGGTGCTCACTTGGGACACGCGCAGAACAACACACTTGAGCACCTTCGGCCGGCGGGGTCAAAAACGCGGTCGAGCCGGCCCGGTTACTCCGCCACGTGCACGTGCGGGTCGAACGGCCACAGGGCGCGGTTCCAACAGAACGGGGACGGATCGGGAATCGCGCAGAAACGGTCATCCCACAGGTAGCTGTCCTCCGGCGGGCAACGCGGTTCGGGAACGGTCCAGAGCCGCGCGGCCGGCAGCGGCCATACGTCCAGGCGCCACGACGGCCCCTGCCGCAGCAGTTCGTAGTTGATGTCGCACGCATGGACCTTCAGCCGCATCGCCACCGCCGTCGGCTCATCGACGGGCGGATTGAGTTTCGCCAGCGTCGTGCGGGCGCTACCGTCGGCGAACGCCGCATTGCCGCTGCCCAGCCGGCCATGCCAGTCGCGGAGTTGCGGATGGGGCGCAAAGAGGTCGTACAGCGGAGCGTCCGCAAATAGCACGATGCGGCCCGGCTGGGGGACCGCGTCCCGCGCATGCCCCCACGGCGACAGCGACAAAGCGCCCTGATCCGACATAAAGCTGTAGAGATTCGCGCGGAAGCTGTTTCCGAACAGGTCGTAGCACGGCGTATCCTTGCGCTCCGGCGGCAGAGAGTTGCACACCGTATGCGCCGCACCGGTGTCCGACGGGCACCGGAAGAGCGGCATGTCGCGGCGATCGCGGTCCGTGAAGCCGGTCCCCAGATAGTACCGATTCAGCGGCCGGGACTGGGCGCCGTAGACGGGCGTGTCGAGCCCCGGCGGCCGCCACCCCCGGGCGTCGTCGGTCAACCAAACGTCGACCGGCCCACTGGACGTGGGAACCGGGATCGACTGCTGCCCGTCGCGCCCGCCCCAAGTGAACGGGTTGGCGCCGGCTGGCAGCCAGTCATGACCGGTCGCACGGATCATGAGTATGTGAATGGGAATCGCGTGACTGCCGGGGTCGTCGTTGGCGTACTGCTGCAAGAGGATGCCGATCTGATGCATGTTGGAAAGGCAGACCGCCGAGCGGGACTGCTCGCGGGCCCGCGACACGCTCGGCAGCAGGATCGACATGAGCAGCGTGATGATCGCGATGACGACGAGCAGCTCGATCAGCGTGAAGGCGCGGCGGCGGCGGAAGGCGGTCATGGCCAGACTCCTTCGGCGGCGGGCGCGGCACAGTACGCGCTGCCCGCCTCCACCATCCGGATGCGGAAGACCTGACAACGCTCGCAATAGAAGTAGCCGTTTTTGCGGCGCAGGCGGAGAAGTTGGTCGCTATGGAGCCAGGTGGTGTGCCCGCAGCGCTCGCAGGTGAGGATGCACTCCGGCCGGAGGTGGGCGTCGCGCGAGCGGACTCCGGCGAACGCCGCGTAACTCAGGCCGCGCCACGCCCCGGCGCTCGCGAACAGCATGAGCACGCTGGCCAGGAGCGCGACGAGATACCCGGCCTTGCGTGCATCGAACTGGGCGGGACGGATGCGTCCGCGGCTCCAGCAGACCAATCCGCCGTGGAGCGCGTGCAGGGTGAGACCGACCTGCTCGGTGCGGGCGTCGGCGGCAGCGCGGCAGCGGTGGAAGAGGCCCCAAGTTGACATACGTCCCACCTCGACGCCGCCGCCACCCGACGGGCGCGGCGTGCAGCGTTCTGCGCGGCCGACCGTGGCCGCACCGACCCTTCAGCGTTCCGGCATGGATTGGACGGCGGAATGAGGCAGAGTATTCAACCGACATTTTCCGGATGACCTTGCACTCCACCACTGGTGCTGCGGCACGCGTTGGCGTTCAACCTGGCGAACGTCGCGCGGGAAGGCTTGGCGCACAGCACCCCTTCCGGCTGGACGAGCCGGCGCGAGGGAGTTGGAGGTCCCGCGGCCGACACGGCCGTGGTGCCCGGGCGTTTCGTGGTCGGGGCGCGCGGCGGCGAAGTACGACCTCGCCGTACCGTTGGGGAAGTGGGCGCTGAGCTTCGGGGTCAGCATCCAGCGGCACGCGCCGCAGCCAGTACGCTCAGCCGGCGATACCCCGAATCCGGAGCGCGAGCAGGATTAACTCAACGGCCTCCTCGACGCGGATGCGATCGAGGTTGATCGCCAGGTCGTGACACGTGACTTCGTTGGCGTTCGGGCCGAAATGGTGCCGCCGAAACTCGGTTCGCTCCTGGTCCTTTCGCTCGACCTCCGCGAGGGCCAGCGCGGCGGCGATGTTGTTTCGCAGGGCGAATCGCTCCGTGCGGCGTTCCAGCGACGCCGTGATTCGGATTCGCAGCCCGCGGTCGCGCGGCAGAATGAGATCGGCCCCGCGTCCGAGGAAGATGGAGTAGCCGCGGCGCGCGAGCGCGAGGATCGTCTCGGTGAGACGGTGGAAGTAGTCCTCCTGGCGGAACTCGCCGCGAATGAGGGCCCGCAGGGTGCTTTCGAGCCAGCTCACATCGCGTTCGTCCAGCTTCTCGTAGAGGCGGGCACGGACCTCGTCATTGCCGGCCATCGCGCGGAGGATCTCGTAGTCGAACACGGGCCAGTTCAGCCGCTCGCCCAGGAGCGTGGCGACCTCGCGCCCGCCGGAGCCGGCGGTGCGCGAGATCGCGACGAAGTCGAGGACCTCGGGCCGGCGCGACTCGGCCTCCGGCGTGACGCGCTGGGCGCGGGCGAACTCCCAGTTTCGCATCTGCCGTTCGACGAGTTTCGCGATATCGGACGGGGGGCCCGGCGGCTTCGGATGCATAGAACACCTCATGAACTAGTATACAAGCGCGCCGCGGGGCGGGGTAGCCGGCAGCAGTTGGGCGGGGGCGAAAGCAAAAGGCCCCATCCCTTGCCGGCCGCGGCCGACAAGGAACGGGGCCTTTCCGTACCGATGTAAAGCCGCCGTCTAGACGTAGCTGTTCAGGGTCTTCATATAGTTCGCGCGTTCGAACGCGGCCGGGTCGGGGCAGGAGCGCTGGCTCATGCTGCCCTTCATCTGCTCGACGGACGTGTACTCGTGCTCCTCCATCCACGTCTCGAGGTCGTGGCGGATCGTCGCCAGCTCGCGGATCCCCTTGCGCAGCAGCACGGAGCACATCTGCGTCACGTCGGCACCGGCCATCAGCAGCTTGACCACGTCGCGGCCGCTCGACACGCCGGTCGTCGCCGCCAGGCTCGCCTTGACGTGCCCGTGCAGGATCGCGATCCACCGCAGCGGCAGCCGCATCTCGAACGGCGTGCTGAGCACCAGGTCCGGCACGACTTCGAGGCTGTCGAGATTGATGTCCGGCTGGTAGAAGCGGTTGAACAGCACGAGGGCGTTGGCGCCGGCCTCGTCGAGCCGCTTGGCGGTCGCCGCCAGCGAGCTGAAGTACGGACCCAGCTTGAGCGCGACGGGGATCTTCACTGCGGCCTTGACCGCCTTCAGGATGTCGACATACAGCGTCTCGACCTGGACGCCGGTCTGCTTGGCGTCGGTCGCGATGTAGTAGACGTTGAGCTCGATGCCGTCGGCGCCGGCCTGCTGCATTTTCTTGGCGTACTCGGTCCACCCGCCGGCCGTCACGCCGTTGAGGCTGGCGATCACGGGAACGTCCACGGCCTGCTTGGCTTTGCGGATGAGTTCCAGGTACTCGTCGGGCCCGTGACGGTACTCCTGGGCCTGCGGGAAGTACGTCAGCGACTCGGCGAAGCTCTCGGTGCCCTGTTTCGCAAAGTGGTCAAGCTCGGCCTCGTCGTGCCGGATCTGCTCCTCGAAGACGGAGTGGAGCACGATCGCGGCCGCGCCCTGGTCGCCGAGGCGCGCGATCGAGTCGGCGTCGGCGGTGAGCGGGCTGGCCGAGGGAACGAGCGGGTTCTTGAGCTTCAGGCCCATGTAGGTGGTCGAGAGGTCCATGGTTGCGTCCTTAAATTTAGTTCAGAGTAACGAGTAGCGCGTAACGAGTTAGGACGACCGTCTGTACTCGTTACGCGCTACTCTTAACTCGCTACTCGTGCGACGGCCCGGGCTTCGCATCCTCGTTGCCGATGAGCTGCATCGCCGCCAACTGCTCGTAGAGGTGCCAGCGCCGGGTGGCGTCCTGCTGGGCCAGGGCCAGGAACCGCTTGGCGTCCTCCGGCTTGCTCTTGGTCAGCATCTTGAAGCGCGTCTGCTGATAGGCGAAGTCCTCGTAGGAGATGCTCGGCTTCTTCGAGTCGAGCTGGAGCGGGTACTTGCCCTGGACCGCCAGCTCGGGGTTGTAGCGGAAGAGCGGGAAGTGCCCGCTCTCGACCGCGCGCTTCTGCGTGTCGAACCCCAGCCGCATGTTGATGCCGTGTGAGATGCAGTGGCTGTAGGCGATGATCAGCGACGGCCCGTCGTAGGCCTCCGCCTCCATGAACGCCTTGACGGTCTGGGCGTCGTTCGCACCCAGCGCGACCGCCGCCACGTACACGTGTCCGTACGTGATCGCCATCAGTGCCAGGTCCTTCGCGGCCAGCGGCTTGCCGCCCGCCGCGAACTTCGCGACGGCGCCGCGCGGGGTGGCCTTCGAGCACTGCCCGCCCGTATTTGAGTACACCTCGGTGTCAAGCACGAGGACGTTGACGTTGCGGCCCATCGACAGGACGTGGTCGAGCCCGCCGTAGCCGATGTCGTANNGCCCAGCCGTCGCCGCCGATGATCCAGACGCTCTTCCTGACGAGCATGTCGGCCAGCTCGAGCAGGCGCTTGGCGTCGGGCCCTGCCGGACCGGTTTGCAGGTGGGCCAGCTTCTCCTTCAACGCCGCCACGCGCTTCCGTTGGGCGTCAATGTCCGCGTCGGTCTTCTGCACCGCACCGACCAGCCCGTCCGCCAGGTCTACGCCGATCGCCTCTTTGAGCTTGACCACCAGCTCGCGGGCGTATTCGGCGTGCTTGTCGATCGTCAGCCGGTAGCCGAAGCCGAACTCGGCGTTGTCCTCGAACAGCGAGTTCGACCACGCCGGTCCGTGCCCTTCGTCATTCGCCGTCCACGGGGTGGTCGGCAGGTTGCCGCCGTAGATCGACGAGCAGCCCGTCGCGTTCGACATGACCGCCCGATCGCCAAAAAGCTGGGTGAGCAGCTTGAGGTACGGCGTCTCGCCGCAGCCGGCGCAGGCGCCGGAGTACTCAAACAGCGGCTGGAGGAGCTGCGAGCCCTTGACCGTGTTGACGCGGATCTTGCTGCGGTCGATCTCCGGCAGCGCGAGGAAGAACGCGTAGTTGGCGCGCTCGCTTTCGCGCAGCGGCGGCTGGAAGGCCAGGTTGATCGCCTTGAGTCGCAGTTCCTTCTTGTTTTTGGCGGGGCAGGCCTCCACGCACACGCCGCAGCCGGTGCAGTCCTCCGGGGCGACCTGGACGGTCGTCACGTAGCCCTCGAACTCCTTGCCGATGTACTTGACGTGCTTGAACGTCGGCGGGGCGCCCTTGAGCAGGGCGGCGTCGTAGGCCTTCAGGCGGATCGACGCGTGCGGGCAGACGATCGCGCACTTGCCGCACTGCGTGCAGACCTCGGGATCCCACACCGGGATCTCCATCGCGATGTTGCGCTTCTCCCACTGGGCCGTGTCCGTCGGGAACGTCCCGTCGAACGGCAGCTTACTGGTCGGCAAGTCGTCGCCGTGGAATACGATCATCGGCCCCAGCACGCTCTTGACGAACTCCGGGGCCTCGTCGGGCACCGCCGGCCGCATGGGCAGCTTGCTGGTGGGCTGCGGCGTGACCTTGATCTCGTAGAGGTTTTCGAGGGTCTTGTCGACGGCCTCCCAGTTTTTCTTGACGACGTCCTCGCCCTTCCTGCCGTACTCCTTCTTGATCGACTTCTTGATCGCCTCGATGGCCTGGTCCTTCGGCAGCACGCCGGAGATCGCGAAGAAGCAGGTCTGCATGA
>PMMM01000001.1 GCA_003162245.1 Phycisphaerales bacterium | reverse complement strand
GAAATAAACAGGATGCGTATAACCCGCATTTCTCACCACGCGGAGCGGAATGGTCGCGCGGGCGGCGGGGCGCGGCGGCGGTCAGGTTGATCAGGTAATTACGATGCCGAACGCGCGGCCAAGAGCGGTCGTCTGGTACGTCTTTGGCCCGAGCGTCATCAGGAAGTGGGCGGGGCCACGCCAGGCGTGCAGAGGGCGCTGGTTTAGAAAATTGCTGAGTGGCCAGGTCGCGTATGCACCGGTGACAGTGGCCCTGAAGCGGCGTTAGCAACTCGGTTTCGGCTGGAGCTGCGCCGAGTATCGACACACCTTCGGCACGCAGTTGGCGATGGCTGGACGCGACGAACGCACGATCGCCAAGCTCATGGGTAACAGCCCCATGATCGTCCGCCGGCACTATGCCGCCTGGCTTCCGGAGGCACACCTGGAAGCGGTCGAGTTCGATACGCCGGACGGCGCTGTGCCGATGGACAATCCCGCCGTGGCCAACCTGCGGGTCGAGGCGGAACGGCGGGGATTGCGGGTGGTAAGGGCGGAGTGAGCGAGAGCGCTGCGCGCACGCGGGACGTGTGGTGGGCACGTGCTGCGGCACACGGGTCCGGTGCGGGGGCTGGTCCCCGCGATTGCCCTGCACCACACTCGGGGCGGTCGGGCCGCTGTCGTTGAAGCCGGTCCTCCGTGCCCGCTGCGCTGCTATCGGCTCGCGGGAACCCGCTCACCGCTCGTGTGGCGCACCGCCCGCACTAGTCCGCCGCGATGCAGTACAGGTGCTCGTACCCGCGCAGGTAGATTTCCCTACCCACGATCGCCGGCGACGCCGAGAAGCTGTCGTCGAGCGAGTTCGTTGCCAGGATCTTAAACTCGGCGCCGGCCTGGACTACCGCCATCTTCCCGTCGCGGGCCACGACGTACACGCGCCCGCTCGCGCCTACGGGCGAAGAAAAAACGTCCCCCAACCCTTCCAGCCGCTCCAGCGCGTAGTGCGCCCGGCCACTCTTCGCGTCCAGGCAGGACAACACAGCGCGGTTTTCCTGCAGGAAGTAGAGCTCGTGACCCAGCAGCAACGGCGACGGGACATAGGGCGTGCCCTTCCCGTCATACGTCCAGGCGATCGCCGGCGTGCCGGTGATGTCGCCCTGCGCGTCGGCGTAGCGAATCGCCAGCAGCGCGCTGCCCCGAAAGCCGCTCGTGCAGTAGACCAGGCCGTTGGCGCTCACCGGCGTCGGAATGGCGTTTTCGGTCAGGCCGGTGCACTCCCACAGCAGTTTGCCGGTCTGGAAGTCGTAGCTGCGAATCCGCTTGGTCGCGCTCGTGATCACTTGAGCTTTCCCATCCGTCGTGACGACGAGCGGCGTGGCCCAAGAGGTGGGCTCTTCCCGGGCCATGCGCCAGCGTTCCGCGCCGGTCTTCTTGTCCAGCGCGACGATGAAGGACGGGCCCTCGTTGTCCCAGGTGATGATGACCGCGTCGCGGTAGAGCGCCGGGGAGCTCCCTTCGCCGAAGCCCCGGCGGGTCTTCATCTGGCCCAGGTCCTTTTTCCAGACCAGCTTCCCGTCCATGTCCAGGCAATAGACGCCGCGAGAGCCGAAGTAGGCGATGATGCACTCGCCGTCCGTGACGGGCGAGTTCGAGGCCTGGCTGGCCTCGGCCCGGCTGGCCTCGCTCGGGGCCGCCTCGCACAGCGTTTGCTCCCAGACTGTCTTGCCGGTCCGGCGATCCAGCGCGAGGAGCATGTACTTGTGGATGCGAGCCGGCTCCGTGGCCGCGGGCCCCGAGGCGGCGGGCGAACTGGCCGGCGCCGGTTCTGTCGGCTGCGACTCGGCGAGGCGGTCCGTTGGGACCGCCGTCTGAATGTACACGCGCTCGCCCCACACGATCGGCGTGGCGTGCCCGCGGCCCGGAATCGCGACCTTCCAGCGGACGTTCTTGGTCTCGCTCCATTCCGTCGGCGGATCGCCGTGCGGTGCGACGCCCGTGGCCACCGGGCCGCGCCACTGGGGCCAATACGCCTCCGCGCCGGCCGAGGACACCTGGGCGATGGAGTTCGCGGCCAGTCCGCACGCCCACCCGATCACGATCAACGTCTGCCTCATTCGGACTTCCTCCGAGTTGGCCCGTACCTTGTTGCCAGGGTCTGACCATATACGACCGCGGCTCGTCGGACAACGTTCCGTTTCCAGTCCGCGATGCCCGTCTTCTTGGGATTCCCGTAGGCGAGCCGCACGCCCAACGGCGTGATCACGTGCTTGGTGAAGAGGTCGCCGGCGACGAGCGTGTTCACGTGGAGCCGGATGAACTTCCGCCCGACCGTTTCTTCGGCGCGCCCGCGGCGGGTCGGCGACGGCGTAAGGCCCTCGTCCTTCAGGATCCTGCGAACCAACGAACGGCCGATGCGGAGACGCAGCTTGCGCAATTCGCCGATGATGCGGCGATACCCCCAGCCGGCGTTCTCTTTCGCGAAGCGGACGACGAGTTCTCGCAGGTTCCGTGCGATCTTCGGCCCCCCGGACACGCTTCGGGCTTCGTACTGTACGCAACTCCTCAACCCAGCGACAATACGTGTGGCGTGACGATGCCGATCACGTCCGCGACGTTGTGGTTGAGTTCCTGGCCGATCGCCAGCAGCCGGGCGCGGTCGTCCGGGCTCCGGATGACCGGGTTGCCGCCCAGCTTACGGCGGAGGATTTCGACCTGGGCTTTGAGGAAGCGGATGCGGGCGTCCCGGCGCGCGGCACCGGCTTCAACAAGGAGATTCAGAGCAACGTAGAATCAGCGCAGCATGGCCTGTAAATCCTGAGAGAAGAGCGTTGTAAGTACAGCAATGAGCAGCTCTCGACATTTTGAACCCCCCGCTCAACCCCAGGCAACCGACCGCCCTACTACTCCACGGCGCCGGTGCCGCCACCGACCACACTCAGAATCGTTCCCCCGTGGGATGGTGGAAAAGGTGATGAGTAATCACGGGGCAAGCCGGTCTGGCAGATCGCGGCCGTCGGCCGATGCGGATGGCCATTGGATTCCAGGCCCGTTTTCTGGGACCCGCTTGCACCAGGATGCCCCCGCGCCGCGTATACCCGAGGTTTACCATCCAGTGGAGTCTCGAAAGGGGATTCTCTGATGCCCGCTTCGTCCCTTCGCGCCCGCATCGTTCGCCGTTTCGGCCAACCCGCCAGCCGGATGATGTTGATCTTCGTTGCCATCGCGCTGCTGACCCTCGCCAGCACCCTCCTGGTCTATTGGATGGACTTGAAGGTTGCCGGGGCCAACCAGGCGGCCCTGCGGAGTCAGGAGGTCATCGCCGGGCTGGAGGACCTGCTCTCCACGATGAAGGATGCGGAGACCGGCCAGCGGGGCTTCGTGCTGACCGGTGAGGAGAAGTACCTGCAACCTTATGACGCCGCCGTCCAGCACATCGGCGCGCAGTTGGACGAACTCAAGGACTGGGCCAGGACGGGGGCGGTCGCATCGGGTGGGGCCACGGCGGCCGCCCGCCTGACGCGGGAAAAGCTCGATAAACTGAACCAGACCATTGAAACGCGGCGCCAGCAGGGCCTGGAGGCGGCGCGGGCCTTGGTGCAATCCGATGTGGGTAAGCAGATCATGGATGACCTGCGCAGCCAGATCAAGCGGATGGAAGACCAGAAGAGCGCGGAGTTGATCGACCTGCGCCAGCGGTGCGATGCCGCCACCTGGCATCGCATGCTCGTCACGGCCGGGGCGTCTCTGGTCACGCTGGGGTTTCTCCTGTGGGCCTTCCGCCGAATCCGCAAGTTGATCGCCGGGATCGAGCGGCAGAAGGAGGAACTCAAGCGGGCGGCGGAGGACCTGAAGGCGGCCCGGGTCAGCGCTGAGCAGGCGATGGCCAAAGCCGAGGACGCCACCCGCGCCAAGAGCGCGTTCCTGGCAACCATGAGCCACGAAATCCGCACGCCGATGAACGCCATCATCAACATGGCCGCCCTGACGCTGGAAACAGAACTGACCCCCAAACAGCAGCAAGGCCTCAGCATCGTGCATGGCTCGGCCAGAAGCCTGCTGGCCCTGATCAACGACATCCTCGATTTCTCGAAGATCGAGGCCGAGCGGCTGGAATTAGAGGCAGCGCCTTTCAGCCTGCGCGCCGTGCTGGAAGAGGTGACCGAGACCTTCCGCGCCAAGGTGATGGACAAGCACGTCGAACTGATTGTGCATGTGATGCTTGATGTCCCCGACTCACTCGTGGGCGACGCCCTGCGGCTCCGGCAGGTACTGACGAACCTCATCGGCAACGCATTTAAGTTCACCGAAAAGGGCGAGATCGCGCTGCAGGTCGCGATGATGGCTTCCGCCCCGGCGAGGGGTAATGCCGCTGGTACCGCCCACCTGCACTTCTCGGTGCGCGATACCGGCATTGGTATCTCCCCCGAGCAGCAGGCGAAACTGTTCGCGCCCTTCGCCCAGGCGGACAGCTCGACGTCACGCAAATACGGCGGCACAGGGTTGGGGCTGGCCATCAGCCTGCGGCTCGTGCGGATGATGGGCGGCGATTTGACCCTCTCGTCGCAGGTCGGGGGCGGGACCACATTCTCGTTCGACGTGACGCTGAAGCTTCAAGCCCGACAAGCGCATTGGCAGACCACGGCCCCCGAGGGCATCCGTTCGCTGCGCACACTCATCGTCGAGGACAACCCCACCAGCCGCGAACTCCTCGAAACCTTCTTCCGCAGTTATGGCATGTCCTGCACCACCGTTCCGGACGCAGAACAGGGACTCGCACTCCTGCACGATCCCGGTCAACACCCTGGCGCCGTGAGTTTTGACCTGGTACTCCTCGACTGGCTCCTGCCCGGCCTGGACGGCCTGGCCGCCGCCGCTCAAATCCGCAACAATGAGACCACGCAGAAGCTACCTCTGATCCTGATGAGCGCCTACGCCGGCAAGGAGGAAGAGGCCCAGTGCCGCGAACTAGGTGTTAATGCCTTTCTGCCCAAGCCGATCACCCCCTCCTCGCTTTACGATGCGATCCTTGACGCAACCGGCCATGCGAAGGACGCAACTCGCCACGCCGCTCCGGCCGCCGTCACGGCTCACTTCGGCGGCGTCCGCGTGCTGCTGGCCGAGGACAACGAGGCCAACCAGTTCGTGGCCCAGGAACTGCTCAACAGGCTGGGCGTCGAGTTGGAGATCGCCCAGAACGGCGGCGAGGCCGTGGAAATGGCATGCACGGGGCATTTCGCGGCCATCCTGATGGATGTGCAGATGCCGGAGATGGATGGGCTCGAGGCGACGCGCCGCATCCGCCAGGATCCGGCGTTCCGTGATCTGCCCATCATCGCGATGACCGCCAACGCAATGAAGTCGGATGAGGAGGCCTGCCTGGCAGCCGGCATGAACGCGTTCCTCGCCAAGCCGATCGACCGTCTGGCCCTGGTAAAGACGCTCAGGCAGTGGCTGCCCAAGGGATCCGAGATTTCCGGGCGTACGACGGATGCTCCGGGGCCGGCCGAGTCGGAATCAAACTTCCAGGCCGAGGATCTGCCCGATCTGGAGGGCGTCGATCTGGCCGGCACTATTCGGCGGTTGGGGATTCCCTTTGTCGCGCTCCGCCCAATGTACCTTCGCTTCGTCGATGGACAGCGCAAGACGTTGGAAACGCTCCGATCTGCGGTCGCCGTCGGCGATGCCGATGCGACGCGCCGCCATGCCCATGCCATCGCCGGGGCCGCCGGCAGCCTCGGTGCCGACGCGCTTCGCCATGCTGCCAAGGCGCTGGAACTGGCTGCCAAGGAACGCCGATCCGACATGGTCGGGCTGCTCGATGCCGTTCTCGAGCAGGCACAGAAGGTCCGTGGCTCGATCGAACGTCTGTGGCCCGCGGCTACACGGGCGGAGTATCCCGCAGGTCCCACCGACGACGCGCGCAATTGCCCGGCGATCGCTACAGCGCTCCGGCAACTGGCCGCCGCGGTGGATGCCGCCGACGTCACCGGGTGTTCCGAGTCTCTGGCGGCGCTGGTCAAGATCGAGCTTCCGCCGGCCATGGCCCGCATGCTCTCAGAGATACAGGGGCGAATCGACGAATACGAATACGATGAGGCCGGCCAGATCATCGCCCGGTGGCTCCAAGCCCTCTCGGAAAAGGAACAGACATGAGGAGCCTGTCCGAAAGCCGCGTTCTAATTGTGGATGACGTGAAGGCCAACGTCGACGTGCTGGTGCAGGCCTTGCGGCACGATTACAAGCTCAGTGTTGCGCTGGACGGCGAAAGCGCCCTGGCAATCGCACGCAAGGCAAAGCCGGACCTGATCCTGCTGGATGTCTCGATGCCCGACATGGATGGCTACCAGGTATGCCGCCGCCTCATGTCGGACGAGGCCATGCGCGACATACCCGTGATCCTCCAGACCGCGCTTTCCGATGCGGAAGATGAGGCATGGGGACTTGCGCTCGGGGCGGTGGACTACATCACCAAGCCCTTCAATGCCGAACTCCTGCGGGCACGAGTGCGCAACCACATTGAGCTCAAACGCCACCGGGACGACCTTGAGCGTCTCGTGCAGGAACGCACGCGCGACTTGCAGCGGACCCAGACGGTGATGATCGAGAGCCTGGGCACTCTCGCCGAGTTCCGCGACCCGGAGACCGGCGGGCACATCAAACGTACGCAAGCGTACGTGAAAGCCCTCTCGCTGTGCTTACGCCGGAACCCACAATATGCCCCTTTGCTCACCGACGCCTATATCGAACTGCTCCGGATCTCGGCGCCACTCCATGACGTGGGGAAGCTGGGGGTGCCCGACAGCGTGCTCCTCAAGCCGGGCAAACTCGACGACGCCGAATTCGAACAGATGAAGCGGCATACGGTATTCGGAAATGAGGCTCTTCGGATCTCCGAGGAAAAGCTCGGACCGGACACGTTCCTGCACACGGCGCGGGAGATCGCGTACACCCACCACGAGAAATGGGACGGCTCGGGCTACCCCCAAGGCCTGAAGAAAGACCAGATCCCTCTTTCAGGTCGTCTCATGGCCGTTGCAGACGTGTACGACGCCCTCATCAGCAAGCGCGTCTACAAGCCACCCATGCCTCACGAAAAAGCCGTCGAGATCATCCGCGCCGGCAGCGGCACGCACTTTGATCCCGACTTGGCTGAGGCCTTCCTGGGTATTTGCGAAACCTTCCGCAACATCGCCCTCACGTACGCCGACTGCGACGAGGAGCGGGAAATGCTCGGGGGCGTTCCGGCGGGAGCGGCCACGAGGGCGAAGACGTTCCTCGTGGTGGAGGATAACGAGGTTGTCCGGGAGATCATGCGGAGCCAGCTTGCGGCGGCCGGTTGCGCGGTGGAGGTCGCCGCCAACGGCCGCGAAGCGCACGAGATCTTCCGGCGCTGCCCTTGCGATGTCGTGCTAACGGACATCGAGATGCCGGAGATGGACGGCTACGCGCTGGCGGAGGCGTTGCGCGACCTCGAAAACGCCGGCCGACGTCCGATTATCCTCGCTATTACCGCCAGCGACTTCGACCTCAACGAGCGGGAAGCACACAAGCGCGGCTTCGACGGCTACATGCTCAAGCCCCTGGATCTTGCTGTATTGGAAGCAAAGGTCGCGACCCTGATGAAGGGCGCGGCATCGTCGTTGCTCCCGGATGCGACTACGACCGGAGAAACCCAATGAAGGATTTGTCCGAAAGCCGCGTCCTGATCGTGGATGATGTGAAAGCCAACGTCGACGTGCTCGTGCAGGCCCTGCGGGACGATTACAGGATCAGCGTTTCCCTCAACGGGGAGGCCGCTCTGCGCAGCGTGGAGAAAAACCCGCCCGACCTGGTCCTGCTCGACATCGTCATGCCGGGTCTGGACGGCTACGAGGTCTGCCGCCGACTGCGGGCCGCCGCGCCAACGCGCGAGCTGCCGGTGATGTTTCTCAGCTCGCTCGACGAAGTGCAAAACAAGACGCTCGGCTTCGAGGTCGGCGGCAATGACTACCTGACCAAGCCCTTCGAGGTGCTCGAGGTCAAGGCCCGGGTACGCTCGCTGCTGAAAGCCAAGGCCTATTCCGACGCCGTCAAGGAGAGGCTGGCGGCTGAACTCCGCATCGCCCGCGAGATCCAGCTCGGAATCCTCCCCTCCGACGTGGCCGCGCGGGTCCGCGACACCGGCCTCGAGATCTGCGCCATCCTGGAGGCGGCGCGCGAGGTGGGCGGCGACCTGTACGAGGTGCTGCGCCTCGTGGACGGTCGCGTGCTTGTGGCGGTCGGCGATGTCTCCGGCAAGGGAATCCCGGCCGCCCTGTTCATGGCCGTTACAACGACCCTGTTGCGGACGATGGCCCAGCAGTTCTGCGCGCCCGAGGAGATCATCCGCCGGGTCAATGACGTGCTCGCGCTGCAGAATCCGCGCGGCATGTTCGTCACCCTCATATGCCTCGTCGTGGACCCCGCCACAGGTACCGTGACCTGTGCCAACGCCGGACATCCGCCGCCCGTGCTGCTCCGGCCGGGGGCGGCGCCTACGCCGACGCTCGCGTCCACCGGCACGCTGATCGGTATTCTGCCCGGGGCCGAGGTCGGGTGTGAGAGCATCGTGCTTCAGCCCGGCGATGCACTGGTGGTCTACAC
Source organism: Phycisphaerales bacterium (assembly GCA_003162245.1). Taxonomy (GTDB): domain Bacteria; phylum Planctomycetota; class Phycisphaerae; order UBA1845; family Fen-1342; genus Fen-1342. The sequence continues at coordinate 10,615 of PMMM01000001.1, read as the reverse complement.
CGATGGGGTGACCGAGGCGTTTGACGCGGCCGGCAACACGTTCGACGAGGACCTGCTGCAGGCGTATCTGGCGCAGGCGCCGCGCGGCAGCGCCGCCGAGATCGCCCAAGGCGTGCTGGGCGCGGTGCGCCGCCACGCCGGCGAACACCCGCAGTCTGACGACATCACGATCGTCACGCTGTGCCGCCTGAAATGAGTGCGGCGCGGAGGCTTCGCAGTTGGCGGTGAAGTCTGCACTGTGTAACATGGCCACCTGTCTCAGCTCGTCGAGAACGCCATGGACCTGTCTGCGTCAGCGCCTTGCTGCCGGTTACTTCCAGCACCATCGCTTCCAGCACCGGCCGCGCCGCTTCGATCAATTGGATGCGTACTTGTTTGAGGAGGCTCCGGCCCTTCTCCGCCGGACGTGACCCAACCAATTGCTTTTCAGCCGCGGTCAGCACGCCCTGAAGACGGACCACGAGCAAATCACCGATCAAGTAAGCGTGAATCGCGCAGGTCCGCGGGCAGTGTTCCAGAATGACGGCGCCCCATCGAATCATCCTTGCGGCACTACTTTCGAGAGAATCTCAACGCCGAAGTTGCCGCGGACGGGCCCACACTGATCTTGAGAAAGTGCTCGAAGCGCGCGCCACAGCATCGTAGCAGAACGCGCCCGCATGAGCGCGGCGACGACCTTCACAAGGCGGTGGTGGTCTGGAGGTTCCGGATGAGCCAGCAGACCGCTCAAATCCGCTCCGGTTCGGACAAGGCGGGCGGATCCTCTGCGCCGGGCGGGGGAAGAGGGGCGTTCCTGGGGCCGTCGGAAGCTCCCTCCCCCGGCAGCAAGGGCCTCGGTGAGCTCGTTCCGCCCGCCGCCGTCCGGGAAAAGCGTGAAAACGCCGGACGCGAAAGGGGCCCGGCGCTGTACAATCGTTCTGCACGGCCCGGCAGCGGAGTCGGGCGAAGTCATCTGGGAATGTCGGCTTAGGAATAGTGAGGTATTTTCCTTGGCGCAGAAGGCAATCAACAACGCCGAGCTTGGCAACGCGCCGCCGCAACCCATTGACCTACATCTATTTGTGTTCGATCGCGTCCTGCACCCCGAGCTGTTCCAACACTTCGCAAACCACTGGGTGGCGCAGGGCCGGTACCATGCGGACATCTGGATCATCGGCCTGAGCCACGTGGTAACGGTCACGAGCGGACGAGGCTGCCTGACCGAACTGCTGGCACGGGAAAGCGACGTTCTGCCAACCCGGGGCGTGCTGACGCGATTCCGCCTGAAGGGCGAGCGCGATCACGAAAGGAAGACACCCGATGGGTGGAACTACCTGGTGAGCACGCAGGTCGAGACGATGGGCGAAGCGCTGTACAAGTCGGTCCATCACGATCTCCTCCGCCACACGGAGAAGCGTGGCTGGTTCCAGTCGTACGACCAGTGGGCGGAGGGCGATCTCGTCCCGTTCACGTACATCGATCATGAGGCCCGCGACCGCGAGTTCCACGTTCACGCGTTTCATGCGTATCCACAGGAGTGGACGCTGGTTAAGACGCAGTCGATCATCGAACTGCCAGACTAACTCCCGCAATGTAGAACGTTGTGGTTTCAGGTTTGAGCGCGGCCACTTGCGGTGCCCTGGGGCGGCCGCAGGTGGCCGATTGCGTTTGTGGCGAGGGGTAGCGGGGTGATGCCGGTACAATGGCTCTACACGGCCCGGCAGCGGAGTCGGGCGAAGTCATCTCGGAGATGTTGGCTTGCATCACCGATATGAAACGAATCAACTCGGTCTCCATGACGATCCCTTGCTCTCCGCTGGCTCCGGGCCGACGGCGTATCCGAAATGACGGTCGAGATCCCGCCCGACGTTGAGGCGCTGGCCGTTCTTCCTGACGGAACGCAGCACACCCTATGCCATATAGGCCGGACAGGAGCGACGCCGTGCGCAGATCAACGGTGACCCCGACCGGCATGCCGAGAGAACCTTGCGTGGTGCAGCCCGTTGGAGCGACCTNNAAAGGCCCTGATGATGTGCCGGCGAGCATTATCGCCCAAGTCGATCAGGCACGAAACGCCACCGACTCGTCTCGCCGGCGTCGTGGAGCGACCCCGGCCGGGTGACGGTTTCCGCGTCACTCCTGACGGCCCGCGCGGCGGCGCAAGCTGCGCGGGCCACGGGCTATATGAGCTGCCGGACGAATCGTGAGCCGCCGCACAGCAAAGAGGCACGTCCGCCGAGGATCCTGGCCCCGCGCCAGCAACGTACCATTCCCTGCCGCAGGATTAGGGCGTTGCCCGGCGCGGGCGGCTACAATGCCTTGAACTTGGCTTTCCGAGGACACGTTTGCGCGGCATTGTGGTGCCGGCTGGTTTCAAGCAAGGAGAAAAGGATATGGGCGATAAGGGAAAAAAAGACAAAGGAAAAAGGGAACATCAGAAAACGGCCCAGCGTACTCCGGAGGAAAAACGCAGGCTGAAGAAGGAGAAGAAGGAGGAGAGGAAGAACAGATGAACCGGGCTGGTCACACACGCGCCGCAGAGCCGGCGATATGCGTGATGCGCCATCCGCGAAGTCCGTGGGCCTGCTTTGCCTCTGCTCCAGACCGGGGATCATCTGGTGCGGCACCAAGCACGGACGTTTGGGCAGCCTCGCAGCCGCCACGCTCGAGCACCTCCGCTGCCCGCACGGTGGATGCGACGTCCTCGGCCTGCCGACCGATCCGGCTGATATCCGTACATCGACGGATACAAACCGACCCGCAACTACCAGGCGTTGCTGGTCGACAGCGTCGAGTCGTACTTGGCCACCCATCCGCAGTTCTTTGGCGATCTGGCGGCCAGCGCGACGCCAAACCCTCCGGAGGCACGTCGCGTTCTCCGACTCGACCAGGTCTTTGCGGAGCCGCCCGATGCGATCCCTGCGCCCACCGCCTGCGCCGGACCATGGAAAATACGACGGCAGCGCCGCATCGATTTCGTGCATAGGGACGCCGAGAACCATCGCCCGGCAAGCTGGGCGAGGAGTTCGTTCTGCGCGTCGATACGGAACGCCTGAGCCGTGCTGGACGTGCGGACCTGGCTCGGCGCGTCGAGTGAGTCGCCCAAACGAGTGGCGGCGGCGTGGGTTTCGACGTGCTCTGGTTTGATGAGCAGGATGCGTCGGAGCGGTTTAGCGAGGTGAAGACGACGGGCCTCGGCAAGTTCTTCCCGTTCTGTGTCACCCCCAACGAGGTCCGCTGCTCGGCAGCGTGCTCCAAGCGCTACCGCTTGTTCCGCGTCTTTGAGTTTGCGAAAGTACCCAGAATGTACGTGCTGTCGGGCGCGCTCTCGACGGTCTGTCACCGGGAGCCGACGCAGTAGCGCGCCACGATCTGACGCCGCCGGTTCCCGTTGTCAGCTGCTCAGTTCTGGGAGCACGCGGCTCTCGTATCCTGGCTGATTGCCCGCCACATTGGCCTGGGTTTCGCGCCCCTTGGACCGGTGGCGAAGTCGCTTCAGCACTTTGTGGCCGAGGTGGGCCGCGTAGTCGTAGAGGAACAAGGGGCTCCTCAGGCCGAAGAATGCCATCTGAGGGTACGTGACGATCTCGCAGTCATGCAAGGCCGTGAGCATCCTGGCCAGCTGTCCCGGACGGTATATGAAGCGGTTGCGGATCCGGTCGCGGATCCGCAGAAGCCGCTGCCTGTCAAACTCCGGCGAATAGACGTACCCGTTCGGGCTGATCCTATACCCAGGCATTCCCTCGATCTGCTTGCGCAGCGGCGTGAACTTGTCCACCCGCAGTCTGTTCAGGGTGATGGTGTGCACGCCCAGATCCCGGGCGAGATCGGCGATCGCCACCATTTCCTCCTCGGTCTCGCCCAGGCTGCCGTAGATGAAGTAGCCGTGGTAAAAGAAGGGGAACCCGCGGAGCACCGCGAAGGCTTCCCGCATCTGTTTGATCGTAAAGCCCTTGTGGAGCTGTTCGAGCGTCTTGTCGCTCGCGGACTCAAGCCCGAACAGGATCATCCGAAAGCCCGCACGATACGCCTTCGCGAGCATGTGCGGGTATCTGGCCACCTCGATCCGCGCGTTGGCCGAGTAGCGCTTTTGGATACCGCGCTCGATCAGCAGGTCGCAGATGCGTTCCACGTGGTCGGGCCGCACGAAAAAGTTGTCGTCAGCGAAGAGGATCATCTCCGCGGGGCTCGCCGCGATCTCATCGACCACCGACTCCGGTGACCGTGCTACATAATCGCGCTTCTGGCCCAGCGAATTCAGACTGAACGTGCAAAAAGCGCATTTGTACGGGCAGCCGCGTGAGGCGAGGATTGTGTCGAACTCCATCGGCAGCAGCTGCACACCTCGCAGGGTGGGGAAGTACTGGCTGCGGCGCAACGTGCGGTCCGGCGGCACGATCGCTTCGATCGGCTGGAGCGGGCGATTAGGATTGTGAACCAGCACGCCATTGCGCCGGTAGGACAGGCCGAGAATCTGGTCCCAGGGCCGGCCGTCGGCGATCTCCTGGATGGTCTGCTCCCCTTCCCCGCGGACGACGGCGCTGACGTTCGGGCAGCGCCCAAAAATGTCATCGACGCGATCGCTCGCCTCGCGGCCACCCACGATGATTGGCCGATCCGACGGCAGTTGTCGAATGTACTCGCAGACCTGCGCGTAGCGGGCCTTCCAGTAGATGCTGACGCAGAGCAGGTCCACCCCCGAGCGGATGAACTCCGCCATTCTCCGAGGCGCGTGGAACTTGCGCTCATGGCGCAGGTCGACCAGGCTGATCCGCTCCACATGCCCTTTTAGGGCTGTCGCGATGTACTCCAGTCCCGTCGGCGGCCACAGGTTGATGCCGGGCTCCTGATCCTGCGGATAAGGATAGAGACAGAGTACATGACGGTATTGCATGAACCGAGACTTCTCAGCCGAGATTTTCCAGATAGCCTTCCCCGACTACGCCGTCGGGGCCATGTTCGACGATTATACAGCGCCCACCCCCTTAGGACGCGTGATCTTCGAGCGTCATGACAAAGAACGGCAGGCCCTCCATCTTGTCGGCCTCAACCCGCTCGAACCCAGCCCAGCGCCGGGAGGTCACCGCCGGCTCGCGCGAATACGTGAACTCCCGGAACGCAACGCGCCGGTACCACGTGCGGTCGAGCCGCCGCGCCGGGGCCGCGTCATCGCCACTCCGCAGGTCGGAGGGCGGCATCACCGCTATACCCGGGCGGCGTGACGCGACGCGCTATTCCGACCGTCGATGCCCGCCCGCCGACCAGCGGGACAGCGATGACCTTGCTGTGTTCTGGCGGCTCGCAAAGCACGCCGCAGCGTTTCTGCGGGCTTGGTTGCACGGGCGCTGCTGACGCCGTAGTCTTGTGCGATCGCGGTCATTTTCTGGGAGATCCAACATGGCTAGGATCGGCAAGTTCAAGTGCTCGGCGTGCGGTCGCACGTTCTCGATGGCGGCACACCTCGGCCGCCACAGGACCACGATTCACGGCGCCAAGGGCGCCAAGGTGAAGGCCAAGTCGCGGGTTCAGGCAGGCGATCCTGCCCAGCTGGTCGACAGTGTCCGGGCGTGGCGGAGTGAACTGGCCGCCGAGCAGGCACAGCTCGCGGTCCAGCTCGGTGCCCTGGACCAGCTGCTGACGACCCTGGGCGGCACCGCGCCGAAGCCCACGGCGGGACGAGCGCTCCAGGGCCGCACGATTCGCGGTGGCCATGGCGGCGCGCGGGAAGGATCACTCAAGTCCTACATCGACCGCGTGCTCCGCGCAACGCGCAGGCCGATGCGCAGAGCCGAGGTTGCCGCCGCCGTCCTCAAAGCCGGCTACAAGAGCCGCAACAAGGCGTTTGCAAAAAGCGTGGGCGTCGCCCTACGGACCATGCCCGGCGTGAAGAAGATCGGACACGGGGTGTTCCGCGCCGTGTAGAGGATGCCCTCAGGGGGCGCCGCCTCGGGCGCGGCGCGCGAGTGCCTCCTGGACGAGCCAGACCGACACGTCATCGGCTGCACAGCGGTTCGGCCTTCGCCGGCCCGAAAGCAGGCGGACGAAGACCTCACGTGGGTTCATCTGCGTAACGTCCCCAAGCAGTCGCCAACCGATGTCCGTTTGGCCACGCAGCCATTCCCGAACCTGGCCCCAGCCACCGTGTCCTGCCGCCGTTAACCCCCGGCGCACGCGCACGGTGCGTGTAGCGAAAACGTCAGTGATCAACGCGTGGTAGCGTAAATGCTGCCGCCAGCGTGAGTAAAGGTTGCGAGCGCGAACCGTTTGCTCGGATCGCGCTCTCTGGGGCGCCCACCCGTGGTGGCCGCGGGCTTGCAGCTGCCGACCCCTTGTGGTCAGGCAGAGCCGACCGCCGGATTCAGTGCCCGACGAGCAGCCGGGCTGGTGCAGCACGAATGCCGGCCTGCTCGGCAAGGCGTCGTTCAAGCGACAGCAAGCGGCGCAAGGTGCATGGGCTGGCCCCGTGAACCGGAAGTCCGGGGTGGGTACCTGAACCATCCGCGCCGGGGCGCGCTTGAGCGGCGATGACGGTGTCGGGTTTGACAATCATCAGGCACGAGCGCCAGCCCAACCAGAGCCGGGATAGCCAAACCCAGAAGATGCGGTCGCGACGCCGCAACCGCGGGCGCCGGACCGACCGTCGCAGGACCGCGAGCTGCTGGCGGAGCGCCAAGTTCTCCGCGACGATAGCCGCGCGCGGGAGAAAGAGCGCGCGGAGCACGATGACGATAACGCGCACGACGCCCATGTCTACGCCTCAGTTTGGGTTCTGTCAGGCGAAATGATAGCGCCGCATCCCCAAGCAGGCGAGGCGCGCAACTCCTTGCGGCGCAACGTGGACGGACTTCTCGGTAGGCACAGCTGCAATTTTCAAACGCCGTTCACACCTTGTTTCCGGCGTTCCGCGCCGTATAATTGTTTAAGAGCTAAAATCGCAGTCGTCGGATGACTGGATGAAGGGCAACCCGGTGAGTGCCGGGGGGCCTGTCGAAGAGTAAGCCGGCGTGGTCGAATACCTCCGGGTGTTCGGCCACGTCGGTTTTTTCGTTCACGGACGTAACCGCGCCGGCAACCCCAGAGGGTTTGCGCGCTTGGCCGGTGCGACGTGAAGTCGCGAACAGGAGTAGACCATGCACGGAAAACGTCGCCCCATCCCGAAACTGCCAACCCAAATCGCCGGGCTGGATGAAATCCTAGAGGGCGGACTTCCGCGAGGACGAACCTCGTTGGTTAGTGGTGGGCCGGGCTCCGGGAAGACCGTGCTGAGCCTGGAGTTCCTTTGCCGTGGGGCGATGGCGGGCGACCCCGGTGTGTTTGTTACCTTTGAGGAAAGAGCCGAGGCCGTCCGCATGAACGCGCTGTCTATGGGATGGAACCTGGCGGCCCTGGAGAAGGCCGGCAAGATGGCCATTATTGAGGCTCGGTTGTCCGGAGATGAAGTCCTCTCAGGCGATTTCGACATTCAGGGATTGCTGACGATCGTGGGCGGGCACGCAAGGAGGATCCGCGCTCGGCGGGTCGTGATGGATGCGTTGGACGTGCTGCTGCGGGTTTACGGCGACCGGCAGCGCGAACGCATCGAATTGTATCGGCTCCACGACTGGTTGATTGACCGCAAGCTGACAAGCGTCCTTTCAGTGAAGGCTCAGCTCGATGGGAATATGGCCCACCGATACGAGTTTCTGGACTTCATGGCAGACTGCGTGATCCGCCTCGACCATCGCGTGCTGGGACAGGTGGCGACGCGCCGACTCAGGGTGATCAAGTATCGTGGCTCCGGCTTCGGGACCAACGAGTATCCCTACGTCATCGGCGACCACGGGATCGTCCTCTTTCCACTGACCCAAACGCAACTGACGCATCAGCCGCTGGGGAAAAAAGTCTCCTCCGGATTGGCCGGACTGGACGCTATGTTGGATGGAGGCTTCCGACGCGCAGCCTGCATCCTCATTGCGGGCTCCAGCGGCACGGGCAAGACCACGCTGGCCAGCGCGTTCGCCCGGGCCGCCTCCCGTCGCCACGAGAAGGTGTTATACCTGAGTTTTGAGGAATCCCAGGAGGCGATGATCGCCGGGATGCTCAGCGCCGGGATCGACCTGCGTCCGGCCCTGCGGACCCAAAGGCTCATGGTGCAAACCGCACTGCCCGAGGCCATGGGGTCTGACAACCACCTGATCCGCGCCCTCGAGGCCATGGACAGCTTCAAGCCCGACCACCTGATCCTCGACGCCATCTCCGCCTGTGTTCGGATGGGGTCCGAACATGCGGCCTTTGACTACCTGATGCGGCTGGTGGCCGTCGTCAAGGAGCGCGGCATCACCTGCATCCTGACCAACCAGATGACCGGTCTGGCGGGCGACGGTGAGGAACTCAGCGGCATCGGCTTTTCCTCCGTGGTGGACGCGGTCATCCAACTGCGCTTCGTCGATGCCGGCCAGGAGATCGGTCGACAGATCCTTATCATTAAGTCCAGAGGCTCGGGGCACTCCAATCGCCGCGAGTCGTTCTACATTACCGACCAGGGCATCGAGTTCCCCAACAACCTGCGACTCCCATCGGCCCGGGCGGGACAAGCCGATCCGAAGGACGGTGGAAAATGAGCAAGTCGCCCCAAGCCAAGCACCGCGCGAGGAAAGGACAGCACGGCCATTACTTGCTCCGGCTGTTCATGGCGGGCAACGGACCGAATTCTCAAAAAGCTCTGGCCAACCTTCGTAGCCTTTGCGAGGAGCACCTGAACGGTCGTTGTACGATTGAAACTGTTGATGTGGCGAAGGACTTTCAAGCAGCGATCAGGGACAACATCCTGGTCACACCGGCGCTGATTCTGGTCGCTCCACGTCCGAGGGTGATGGTCCTGGGCAACCTGAGCGACTTACCGACGGTTCTTGCTGCTCTCCGGCTCTCGGGAAGTAAGTCATGAGGAAGACCAGACCGACCTATCAGCAGCTCGAAAAGCGGCTGGCCGCAGCGGAGCCCATCATCGCGGCTTTGAAGCGGCAAGAAGTGGATGCGGTCGTTGGCGAGGAGAAGATCGCATTCCTGCTGCTCCGCAAGGCCGAGGAGGGGTGGCTGGAAAGCAACGGGGAATTCTCTGCGATGTTCGACCTTGACGGCATCGGCATGATTCAAGCCAATACTCCCGCTTTCCGCTTCACCCGCGTCAACGCAAAGTTCTGTGAGATTGCGGGGTTTTCCGCCGAAGAACTGCTGACAAAGACCTACATTGACTTTACTCATCCTCAGGATCGCAAACGAGACCTGAGGGAGGTTGCGCGGGTGATCCGCGGCAAGACCGACTCGTGGTCAATTGAAAAACGCTGCGTCCGCAAAGACGGACGTGTCATCTGGGTGGGTGTTCATGGGGCCGCCCTGCGCGATCATACCGGCCGAGCCGTCATGATCATAGCCATGATCGAAGACGTCACGGCACGCAAACAAGCAGAGCAGCAGCAACGCGATGCTCAGGAGCAACTAAGAAAACAGCTCCAGGAACGGACAGCCGAAATGTCGCAAATGCTCCGGTCGCTTCGTAGCCAAGTTGCTAAGCGCAAGCCGGCTGACCACGTGCTACGGGCGATCCAAGAGTTCATTGACCGGTCCGTCGGCCCAATTGGCGACAAGTCCTCAGCAGGCAGGGGCAAGCCGTTACCGCGAAAGGAGGCATCGTTGAAAAAAACCCGGAAATCTGCCAGTCGGAGTTCGTCCGACAAACCACGGCCGCCGCCGCGCTAACCGAGGACTGCTTTGAGGTCGTTTCGGGCGAGGCCGTCACCCATTCTGGCCCGTCACTACGAACTGGAGCATTCCAACGATTCTGATGAAAACGCAGGGAGAAATCGAAGCCGCCGTCTGCGGCGCGATGAGTCGCTTTGAGCAGGAATACACGGGCCGGGGACCCAAAGATATTCACACCTTCCTGATTGGCGATCTTCTCGTGGTCCGCCTCCAGGGCGTACTGACCGCGGCCGAGCGGCGCCTGGTTAAAACGTTACCGACCGAGAAGGGGCGGGACCTGCTCAAACAAGTACGGTTCCAGCTTATCGAAACGGCGCGGCCGGTCTTGGAATCGATCGTCCAGGAAATCACCGGCACCAAGGTCCTGAGTTTGCACCACGACATCAGCACCGCAACCGGCGAAGAGGTCGTGCTCTTCAGCTTGGCCGCGGCGCCTCTCTTCCGCGAAGCGAAGAAGTAGACTCAGGCGGCGCGCTCCCGGCTCACACGAGAGCGGGCGGAGCGTCTGCACGCCGGATACCGCGCACCAGGACGCGTCTTACGTCGCGCTGGGGGAGTTGTCCTTACCGAGTATTCCATCCGCGGCGGTCCGGGCTAGCGCGCAGGTCCGCGAGCGTTGTTCCAAAACGTCGGCGCTCCTCCGCTTCTTCATCGGGAGGCGATTTTGCGGAAGTGTTGCCGCCGCAAGTGTGCTGCGTCGGTGGGCGATAATCCCCGCGGACTGCGCCGGCGCGAGAAGCGACCCTACTCGAGCCGCGCCCGCTTCAACAAGGAGGTGCAGAGCGACGTAGAACCAGCGCAGCATGGTCTGTGATTCCTGAATGAGAAGCGTTGTAAGTACAGCAATGAACAGCCTCCGACATTTTGAACCCCCTCTCATACGCATTCCGCTTAGTTT
>PMMM01000106.1 GCA_003162245.1 Phycisphaerales bacterium | reverse complement strand
GAAAAGTGAAATTGCTCTAGAGCCCCGGATCGCCCCCGGGAAACCGCCGCATGCGCTGCCCCAACGACCCCGCCGCCGCCTCGTCCCCGAAACCGCTCCCACGCGCGCCCTTCCGCCCCTCAACCCCTTGGTCCCTTCGCCCCTTACGCCCCCGGCCCCTTCATCCCCGTTCAAGAGTCTCATTTACGCCCCGCACAAACGTGAGCATCTTGAGACCCTTCGCTCCACGCCCACGTCATCCGCCAGATTATTGGACCCCACCGCGCCCCTTGATACTCTTCACCCGCCCCCCGCCTACTCCGCTGCCACCAGCTCCAGGTCGTGGCTCAGCTTCGCCGCGGTCCCCGGATCGTGCTTGGCGGCCAGCTTCCCGGTCACGTGCGTCTCGCCGAGCACGTCGCCCAAGCTGCCCGTGGTGGTTTCCAGCCGCAGCCGCGCCGATTCCAGATCGACCTCGATGGTCCGGCCCGGCGTCGTCTTGGGGAACACGAAACCCGTGCCCGCGTACGTGGCCACGCCCTCCGGCGTCGCCACCACGTACCGCACCAGCGCGTCCGTCATCGTCGGGTCCACCGGCGTCCGGCCCGGGTACGGCTTCCAGTAAATGTCGACATGCAGGTACTGCCGCATCGTCACCCGGCCGCTTTCCGCCTGCGTGTCGTGGCGCCCGACGATGTGGATGTCGCCGCCCGCGTCGATCCGATAGGCACAATTCTGGAACTCGACCGTGGAGTGCTCGGGGAAGTACGGGTCGGCGTATGACGCCAACTCGAGCCGCGAGACGGGCCCCTGGCAGCCGACCGCGCACCCGGCCGCCAGCCCCACCGCCAGGCCCAAACACAGCCGCCAAATTCGCACGTTGCTATTCATCGTCGGAGAAAATCCGATCGCGGGCCTTGCCCGGCACCGCCGGCTTGCCGATGCCCAGCAGCGCGAGCGCGTCCCGCTCCACGATCCCGCGCAGTTGCTCGCGCGGGATCGGCGCCAGGTTGCTCGCGTGGCTGATCTGGTTGACCGAATACAACGCCTCGATGCACGCCGCCGGCGAACGGTACGGAAAATCGCTCCCGAACAGCAGCTTGTCCGCCACCCCGTACTCGTGAGCCGTCAGCAGCGCGCAGTAGCTCAGCCACGGCTGTGGCAGCAAGCCCGCCACGTTGGCGTACACGTTCGCGTGCTTGCCCAGCAGCACCGCCGTCTCCGCAACCCACGGATGCCCGAGCCGCGCAACCACCATCCGCAGGTCCGGGAACTCCCGGGCGACTTCGTCCAGCAGCATCGGCCGCGCGAAGACCAGCTTCGCCGCCGGCTGGCGATGATTGTGCTCGAACAGGACCGGCAGCCCGCGCCGCGCGCATTCCTCGTACAGCGGCATCGCCCGCGTGTCGCACGGGTGGAAGGCCTGGAGGCTCGGCGAGACGGTCACCCCTTTGAGGTGCAACTCGTCCTGCGCGACGCGCAGGTCCTCGCGCCAATTGCGGTCCGTCGGGTCGATCCCCGCGAAGCCGATCATCTTGGCCGGGTTCCGCCGCACGTAGTCCGCCACGTACCGGTTCGGAATGTCCGACTCCAGGAAGCGGCTCTTGAACGCCAGCACGATCGCCTTGTCCACCGGCTCGGTGGCGGCCAGGTGATGCGTCTCATCCGCGCGCACGTCCCGCCCCGGCGGCGCGATTCGTCCGAGTTGCTCCGGCGAACTCCAAATCTGCGTGTGACAATCGACAATCATGCGTGGACGCCACCTGTACGTGCGGGGTCGATCCTATCCGTCCGTCGCTTCAAGCGTCAAGCTCCGGCTCCTCGAAAAGCACCCCGGCGTCGCCCGTTCCCTTCTGGCCGCGCTCCGCCGGCAACCCCTGCCGCAGCATGGCGATCGCCGCCGGCACGTCCCGCGCGACACGCAACTCCACCGCGCCGGGCTGCTCGCGCCGAATCATCTCGTCCAGCGGCGCCCAAACGTCCCCCAGCAGCACGAGCGGCGACTTGCGGCGGAGCAGCCCTTTGCTGAGCAGCTCCCATACGAGCGCCAGCTCCAGCAGCGTGCCCGTCCCCCCCGGCAGCACCACGTACGCCCGTCCCAGCCGCACGAGCGTGTTGAGTCGCGTCGTCAGATCGAACGTCGGCACCTCCTGCTTGGTGTACGCGTTCACGCCCGCGCGCCCAAAGACCAGGCACGTCACGCCGATGGTGTGCCCGCCGGCCTCGACGGCCCCCTTCGCGCTCGCTTCCATCGTCCCGCCGTACCCACCGTTGCACAGCGTCCAACCGGCCTCGGCGATGGCCCGCCCCAATTCACGCGCGGTCTCGTACGCCGGGCTGCCCGACTCCGGCCGCGAGCTTCCAAAGACCGTGATTACCGTCGCTTTCACATGCACCTCCGCGCCGTAGTGTAGCTCCTCGCCGCCCCCCCGTCCCGTTCGTCGCCGTCCGTGCGATCCGGCCGCCGCCACGCTACCATGCCCCGACTCGACCCATGTGCGGCCGATGAGGTGCCTGTGTGACTGCCCCCAGCCCGTCAGCCAACCCCAAACCGTCGAGCGAGCCGAGCCTCGCCGAGATCTTCGCCAGCGCGAAGACCGTGTTCCGCCGGCTGGGTCCCGGCGGGCCGCTGGCCCTCATCGCCTCGACGGTCCCGGCCATCGGGGCCGTCGCGCTGCCGTTCACGTTCAACATCATCGGCCCGTGGTTGAAAAGTCACGGAGCGCTCGGGCTGGCGATCTACACGGTCGGGTTCATGGTCTGCGCCGGACTGGCGATCCTGCCCACGCACATCCAGTCCGCCCTCGGCGGCTGGGCCTTCGGGTTCTGGACCGGCTTCCCCTGTGCCGTCGCCGGCGTACTCGGCGCCGCCGCGATCGGTTACGTCATCGCGCTCCGCGCGACCGGCGACCGCGCGCTGCTGCTCATCGCGGAAAAGCCCAAGCTGAAGGCCGTCTACGACGCCCTACTCGGCAGCGGCTTCTGGAAATCGCTGCTCATCGTCCTGCTCATCCGCGGCGCGCTCTCGCCGTTCGCACTGACCAACCTCGTCCTCGCGGCCACCCGCGTCAACCCGTTGGTCTACGCGCTCGGCACCGTGATCGGCCTCGCGCCGCGCACCGGCGCCGTCGTCTTCCTGGCGGTCGGCCTGCACGCCGTGACCTCGCAACAGCCGCGGAACATGCCCCTCTGGATCAGCGGTCTTGTCGTCACCTTGCTCGCGATCGTCGTCATCGCACACGTGGCGAACAAGGCGATCGCGAAAGTAACCGCCGCGCCGGCGAAGTAGCGGCCGGTGCCGCCCCGCTACAGGACGCGAAACCACAGCGCCTTCAAATACGCCGACTCCGGGCAGTTCATCATCACCGGATGGTCCCCCGCCGCACCGCTCTCGTCGAAAAGTTGCAGCGCTCTCCCCGCCCGCTGCCCCGCGCGCTGCACCGTCTCCCGGAACACGTCCCGCCCCACCAGCCCCGTGCAACTGCACGTCAATAGCACTCCGCCCGGCCGCACCATCTGCACTGCGAGCTGGTTGAAGTCGTGGTACTTCCGCAGACCCTCATCAATCTCCACGCGATACGTCGCCAGCTTCGGCGGATCGAGCACCACCACGTCGAACTGCCGCCCGTTCGCCAGCATCTGCCGAATGAACGTGAACGCGTCGGCGTACACGAAATCGGCGCGCACCTGGTTGAGGTTCGCGTTCTCCCGGGCGATCGCGATCGCCTTCTCGTCCAGATCGACCCCGGTCACTTCGCGCGCCCCGCCGAGCTGCTTCGCACACAGCGAGAACCCGCCCGTGTAGCAGCACAGGTCCAGCACGGCCGCCTCGCGGCACAGCGCTGCCAGCCGCCGCCGGTTGTCGCGCTGATCGCAGAAAAACCCCGTCTTGTGCCCGCCGATGAAATCGACCCGGTACCGCACGCCGTGCTCGCGAATCGTCACGCGCGTGGCCCGCCCCGCGACGGCCCCGTGGTCCGGCACGTGAAACCCCTCGATCCCTTCGATCCGCGCATCCGCCCGCATCGCCACCTGCCACTGCGGCGACGCCTTGTCCGGTCGGTCCAGACACCCCGGCGGCCCGAGGACCTCGCCCAGCAGCCCCGCCAGCTCCTCCCGCCGCTGGTACATCCCCAGCGCGAACACCTCGAACACCAAGTGGTCCGCGAACCGCTCCGCGATCAGCCCCGACAGCCCGTCGCCCTCCGCGTGCACCAGCCGATACGCATCCGTGACTTCATCCAGCCGCAACGTCCGCCGCAGCGCGACCGCCCGCTCCAGCCGTCCCCGCCAGAACGCCGCGTCGACCGGCACCTCGTCGTGCGTCAGCATTCGCACAATGATCTGCGACCGCGGGTTGTACAGCCCGCGCCCGAAGAACCGCCCCGCCTTGTCGTACACGGCGACCACGTCGCCCGGCCGTGCCGCCGCGTCCGCCCGCCGCACCATCTTCTGGTACACGAACGGATGCAGCGACGCCGACCGCAGCAGCACCCACGGCGACTCGGCCCCCGCCGGCGGCTCGACCGTCTTGCCGCTCGCCCCGTTCCGCGCCCGCACCCGCGAGTTGTTGTCGCGCACCGCCATGCGCGCATAATTGCCAGGGGCAGGATCGCTGGCAAGCAGGCCGGCGGGTAATCGCAACGGAGGAATTGCCGGATGTCACCCAGACCCCTCAACGTCGGCCTCATCGGCGGGGGCGCCGGAGCCTTCATCGTCCATCCGCACGAGCGGGCCATCCACTTCGACGGCACCCGCCGCGTCACCGCCGCCGCCTTGCACCCCGACCCCAAGATCGCCATGCAGGAAGCCGCCAACTGGCCGTATCCCATCCGCGGCTACCCCAGCTATGACGACATGATTAAGACCGAGGCGAAGCGGCCCCTCGGCGAGCGCATCGACTACGCCCTGATCGTCACGCCGAACCACGTGCACTTCGACCCCGCCCTGAAGTGCCTCGCCGCCGGCATCCCCGTTTTCTGCGAAAAGCCCATGACCGTCACGCTCGACGAGGCCGACCAGCTCGTCGCCGCCGTCCGCCAGCACAAAATCCCCTTCGGCGTCGCCCACACCTACCTCGGCTGCTGGACCAGCCGCTTCGCCCGCTTCATCGTCCGCAGCGGCCTGCTCGGCGATGTCCGCTGGGTCGATGCCTATTACCTCCAGGGCTGGCTCGCCGACCGCACCGAGGACCAGGGCGTCGTGCAGGCCGAGTGGCGCGTCGACCCCAAGCGGGCCGGCGCAAGCTGCTGCGGCGGCGACATCGGCACCCACGCCCTCATGCAGCTCCGCTACGTCACCGGCCTCGACGTCAAACGCGTCAGCGCCCGCCTCGAAACCTTCGTCCGCGGCCGACAGCTCGACGACCACTTCACCACCTACTGCGAGCTCTCCAACGGCGGCAAGGCGCTCGTGCGCGCCACGCAAATCGCGATCGGCCACAAGAACGACCTCGGCATCGAGGTGAATGGCACGAAAGGCTCGCTCGTCTGGGTCCAGGAGACTCCGGAACAGGTCATCATCCGTCTCCCCAGCCAGCCCGACCGCACCTATTGGCGTGCCGCAGTCGTCGCCAACGACGGCTTCCTGAAGGACCTCCCCGCCGACCTCATGGCGGAGCCGAACATCCCGCAGGGCCACCCCGAAGCCTTCCACGACGCCTTCGCGCGCCTGCACCGCTGCTTCGAGCAAGACGTCCGCGCGTACCTCGACAAAAAGCCGTTCAATTGCGATGGCAGCAAGTACGCGACCGTCGCCGACGGCCGCACCGGCATCGCCTTCATCGCCGCGGCGGTCAAGAGCCACGAGCAGGACGGCGCCTGGGTCGAAATGTAGCGGCCGAGCGGCTACTTGATCTCCGTCAGCTTCACCGCCGCCCGGTGCTTGGCCGCCAGCATCGCCGCTTCGAGCACGCGCTGCGTCTCGTACGCGTCGGCGAACGTCGGCAGCGGCACGGTCGGCTCCAGCCCCGCCAGCACCGCCATCATGTCCGCCACCATGTTCACGAACGTGTGCTCGTACCCGATGATCCGCCCCTCCGACCACCACGCACCGGCGTACGGATGCTCCCCCGGCGTCGTGCACACGATCCGCCGCCAGCCCGCCGTCGCCTTCGCCTCGCGGGCGTCGAAGTACCACAACGCGTTCATGTCCTCGAAGTCGAACCGCACGGCGCCCCATTCGCCGCCGACTTCGAGGTGGACGCTGTTCTGGTGGCCCGCGGCCAGCCGCGTGCCCTCGAACGTCCCCACCGCCCCGCCCGCGAACCGCGCCAGAAACAGCGTGGCGTCGTCTACGTCGCTCTTGCCCTTGGTCTTCTCGCCCTTGCGCCCCACCGCGACCGCATCCCGCGGCGTGGCGCTGGGCGGCAGCGGGCGGTCGACGATGAACGTCTCCGCCAGCGCCCCCGTCACCTCGACGATCTCCTGTCCCGTGACGAACCGCGCCAGGTCGATGATGTGCGCGTTCAGGTCGCCGTGGGCGCCCGTGCCGGCGTATTTCTTCTGAAATCGCCAGCCCAGCGCCGTCTCCGGCCCGCCCCAGCTCTGCATGTACGACCCGCGCACGTGGTACAGCCGTCCCAGCCGCCCTTCTTTGACCAGCCGGTGCGCCAGGGCCACCGCCGGGCACCGCCGATAGTTGTACCACACGAACGTCTTGCTCTTGCGCGACCGCACCGCCGCGTTCCGCATCGCGCGCGCGTCGCGCAGCGTGTGGGCCAGCGGCTTTTCGCAGGCCACGTGCTTGCCGGCCGCCAGCGCCGCCAGCGACTGCTCGGCGTGCATGCTGTTCGGCGTGCCGACGTCGACCAAGTGGATTTCGGGGTTCTTGACGACCTCCTTCCAGTTGGTCGTGTAGTTCCTCCAGCCCCACCGGTCGGCGAACGGCGCCAGCGAGATCAGGTCCAGCCCGACGATCGTGTGCATCCGCGGCACGAGCGGCAAGTTGAAGAAGAGCGGGGCCTTGAGGTACGCGTTGCTATGGGCGCGGCCCATGAACTTCTGGCCGATCAGCGCGACATTGCAGCTCTCGGGCATGCGCTAGTCCTCCCGCGGGACGAACACGTGTCCACTTTGTTGCGCGGCGGGATGATATAGAAGCGGCACGCGTCTGTCGACCACCCACCCCCGGGTTTTCGTAGCAACTTGTCAGGATCGCCCCGCACGCCCCCGCGCCGGGCCGCCGCCCGCCCCCCGCGGCAGGCCGTTCCGCCCGCCCGTTGGCC
>PMMM01000205.1 GCA_003162245.1 Phycisphaerales bacterium | reverse complement strand
CACTGCGTGAGCGTCTCAAGTATTCCTCACGTTGGGAGGGAAAGCAAAGCGGGAAGGAAGGGTTGGCGGAGTTTGGCGGCGGGTGGCGGATTCTGGCGGGGATTCACCACGAAGGAACGAAGGACACGAAGGAAAAGCCTTTTCTCAGAAGTCGATGAAGAGAAGTCAGGGACAATTGCTCAGAACTGGCGGGGACCGGGAAGAACGGAAGGACGCGAAGAGCGGCGGGGGCGAGCAAGCTGTGGGCTTTGAGCCGTGAGCCGTGAGCCTTGAGCCGTGGGCTGTGAGCCATGAGCTGGCGGGTGGGGGCGGAGAGTGATGAGTTGCGGGGCGAGGAGGGGCAGAAGCGCGCAGCGTGTCGTTGGAGGGGCATGCGAGAAGCCCCGCGACCACGGTGGCGCGCCCTCAGGAGCCCTCGGGGGGCTTGGCGGGTTTTGGCTGATCGAGGGAGCCGGGGGGCGGCTGGTCGGCAGGTTCAAACTTGCACAGACTGACCTCGCGGCGGATCCAGCGCATCAGCACGGATCGCTGCTCGGGAGTGAAGCCGATCTCAACCATCCGCTGTTCGGCGCGGGCTATTGCGTCCGGCGACGGCGGTCGAGGGCCATCCGGCCGTGCCTCGAGAACAGGGCGGATTTGGTCGACGAACGGGCGGTACGACGACTCGGCCAGCTGAGTTATGAGATCGCTTCGTTCCAGCCGTGCCTCGAGCATCTCGATGTCGGTGGCGAGCGTCGCGGTGAGCAGAAATATGGATCGGGCGTCGGTGAATATCGGTGAACCTCCCCGAGCGGGATCTAGGAAGGTGCGGGGTGTGAAGAGAGTCGGGGACGTTGCAGAGTAAGGGCGCCACGGGGGCGCGGCGCGCGCGAGGGCATCGCCTACGTCTGCTGCAAGCTGCACGTACGGGTCGGCCCAGTCCGGCGAGGGAAGCGTGTGCAAGAAGCCTCTAATGAACGAGAGTAGGGATCCACCGGACATGCGGTGTGGAATGTCCCGAAAGAAGAAGGCGCCTCCGTAGGTTTCCATGACTTCTTGCGCCGTGAGTTCGCCGCGCCACCAACACATGAACTCGGCACGGGCGGACTTGCTCGCGAGGGCTTTCTCGCGCCCATGGATATCGGGATCGGTGAAAAGAGGGCCCGATACGGCGTCGGTAGGGACTCGTTCCAGGATTTCGTGCGCGAGGTCGACCCGATCATCGTCCGTACCCAACAGATTTGCTTTCAAGATGTCCATGAGGGCTTTAGCGACGGCAGGCTGGTTGTCGGGGCGGGCCGCGCCGAGCGACTCGAGCAGATTCGTTGGCTCGGACGCGTCGAATACCAGGTTCTCCGGTTGGGCGGCGCGAATCGCCGGCCATGCGAAGGAGTATTCCAGGCAGGCGGTCACGACGCCCCGGACTGTAGCTGGTTTCGGTACCAAGAACGCAAGGGCCCGGGCGGCAAACGAGATGAGGCTGAAGCGCTGCTCTGGCGTCGCCTCGCTCACGGCCGCGAGAATGTGTGAAAGGAACTCGTCGGCGGCGACGATCGTTTGTTTTGCTTGTATCTGGCAGGCAAGCTGGGCAACGACGTCCCATTCCCGCGCGCGGATCCTCGGAAGGAGGACCTCGGCGAGGTCCGCAGGGTCGTGGTTATCACTTACGAGCCACGCCGCCGTAAAATACTCCAGGAACGTGCGGTGTGTGAACCGATACAATTCCTGGTCATCTGACGTTCGGCCGACATTCGAGAAGACCCAGAGCCGGCCGCGGCAGTGTTCGACGAACTGGCGTGCGGCCTGTTCGGCGTCCTGGGGGTCTTCGAACCGCCGTTCGTGCAGGTAATCGGTGGCCGCGCTAACGAGGTCGCGTTCTGTCACCCCGTCTTGCAGTGCCTCGCTGCTGTAGATCCAGTACGCGAGATGCCTGATCGCGGGGAGCACGTGTACCTCAAAGGGCATGGGGACGCGGATGTTGCGGGAGCGGTCCCACTTCTCAAACAGTAGGGTGGCGCATTTCTCGTAGACATCCGGGCGGTTGCGCGGGATGTAGCGGTCACCGCGGTAGAGGTTGCACATCAGGGCGAGCATAAGTGGGTTGGAGCGCAGGTCTGGCACAATCTCGCTGTCGCGCAGAAATGAGGCAGCCCACTCCCGCTGCTCCTCGGGGTTGAGTTCGGTCTGAAGCGCGAACCACTTTGTGCTGTACTCGCGCACTTGGTCCGGCTCAAATGCGCCAACGCGGAAGACGTCGAACCGCTCAGGGTCGAGGGGCGCTTGCTCGTAGCCCACCTCGCGCGAGGTTACGAGCACGGGCACATCGGGGTACAGGTGGCAGAAGCTCTCCACGTCGTCCCGTATCACCTTGCGCGCACTCGTGTCGAGGAGCTCGTCCAGGCCGTCGAATACAACCAGCAACCGGCCGTGGTCGAGTAGGTGTTCTATGACGCCGGGCGGGGACGTAACCTGCAGATTGCAGTCTCCCTCCAGGTAGGGGGCGATGGAGGCCTTGTACTTGTCCCGCAGCTCGCAGTATCGGCGCAGGGAAACGAAGACAGGCGTGAGTTGTCGGCGCGCCACCAGTCCGTCGCCGTAATGCGTCGCGAGGTCATAGCACAGTTTGGTGGCGAACGTCGATTTCCCGGCGCCGGGATCGCCCAGGAGGACGGTGCGATGGATGCCGAAGCGGAGTTGCTCGAGGGTCAGGTGCGCGCCCGCACGGGACTCCGGAGGTGTAGTGCGGCGAAAGTGTGGCGCGACGTATATCTCGTCGATTCGAACCCGCCGTTCGGCATCAGCGTGGTGAAGTGGGATCCGGTCGTGTCGCCCCGCCGCCTGTTTTCGGTATGTGGCCTCGAAGTTCTCGATTGCTTCCGGCGCTGGGCGTGGACCCGGAAGGAGGTCGAGCTTGCTTTGAATTGCGCGTAGCTCGTCCGACAGAGCAGCGAAGCGGCGATACGATTGGGCGTCATGCGCGGGGAGGTTCAGGTCGCGCATGGCAACGGAGAGGGCCGCATCGCAGGCACGGACAATATCGTCGTATAGCTCCTCGGCTGAGGACTTCCATGCGCCAGCACCCTCGCCCACCTGGCGGTGGAAGGCGTCGACGAATAGGGCCCGCAGGGAGGTCTGATCTGCGCGCTGGTCTGTGAGGAGTCCGGCGTAGAGGTTTCGCAGGATGGCCGCAACGTCGGGCGATGCCAGAAACAACTGGAGGCGCTCCGTGGCTTGCGGATCATGCGCCGGCAACTCGCGCGCGACTCGGCCCGTCCCCTGGCGCAGGGTGGATTCGAGGGGCTGGTGCTTCGTGAGATTGGCGTGCAGGGCGGCGTCTGCGGCCATGAGGTCCTTGCCCGGTTTGAGCACCCACGAGAAGACGCTCGTTAGCACGTTTGCGATAACACTCGCGAGAACTGATTCGAGGAACGGCAGGGCCATCGGAGTAGTTACGGGCGTGTCCATCTCGTTCCCCTATGGGCAGATGGGTCGGTCACGGCTTAACGAACACCGAGCTGGCCGGTCGCCGGTCCCACCGCGGGGGCATTCTATGAGGATGCACGGCTCGCGTCGAGGGGCGGCGCGCCGTGGGAGCGGCGAGAACATGCGCGCGGGTGAGGCACGTGCACCTCGGCGGGATTGAAAAAGGAGGGGGGGGTGGAGGGCGACGCGGCCCACGGGGTTCGTCGCGGGGTGGGCGGCAGGTCGCAAACGCACGCGACCTGCCCTACGTTCTACGTCGGCCACGGGGGGCCGGCGCTACAGGCGGAGCGGCGGTTACGCCTGCTCTTTCCCCACGTACGTGCGGGTGCGGGTGTCGACGCGGATGGTGTCGCCCATCTTGATGAAGAGCGGCACGTGGACGAGCAGGCCGTTTTCCAGCGTCGCCTCTTTCATCACGCTCGCCGAGGCGCCGACCGAGTGGCCGGGGGCCGCGGTCTCGGCGACTTGCAGCTTGATGATCTCCGGCATCTCGAGCGAGAGGGGCTGCTCGTCGACGTAGAGCACGCGGTAGGTCTCGCCCTCCTTGAGAAACGGCTCGCAGCCGTGGAGCTGCGGGGCGGCCAGCTCGAACTCGTCGAAGGACTGGCTGTCCATGAAGATGCGGGTCTGGTCGCGGGCGTAGAGGAACTGGGCGTTGCGGAAGGCGTGGGCGACCTCCTGGACGGGCTCGAGCTGGTCGAGGGTGCGGTCGACCTGGTGGCCGTCGCGCACGTCCCGCAAGGCGACGTGCACCGTGGGACGCTGTTTGCCAGTGTGGCGTTCCTGGAAATCGTGGACGGCGTAGATGTGGTTCTGATGCCGGATCAACATGCCGCGCTTGAGGGGGATGTTCATGAGGCGCTCTCCGACAGCGGGAGATGGTGGGCTACACGTACTTCTCCGACAGGTGACGGCCTGCCGTTATTGTAACGGGTCCGGGCGGGCGGGAAGACGGGGTCGCGGGCGGCAATTGAACGGGACGGGGGCCGGTTTGACAGCGCTGCGGGGCCGATCTAGCTTGGTTTACGCCGAGAGCTTCCGCCGGGCGGGTGACGAGGAACAGAGATGAGTGCTACGGTTCTGTTGACGTGCCTGTTGATCATCGTGGCCCGCATCGGCGACGTGTCGCTGGGGACGATCCGGGCGATCATGACGATTCAGGGGCGGCGGATGATCGCGCTGAGCGTCGGCGTGTTCGAGCTGCTGATCTGGGTCTTCGTCGTCTCGCACGTGATCCAGGATTTGCGGGCGGAGCCGATCTACGGCGTGGCGTACGCGCTGGGGTTCGCGCTGGGGACGTTCGTGGGCATGACGATCGAGCAGAAGCTGGCGCTGGGGCGGCAGGTCGTGCGGATCATGACGCGGCAGGGGGACGAGATGGCGCCGGCGCTGCGGGCGGCGGGGCTGGTGGTCACGCTGTTCGACGGGTTCGGGCGCGACGGGCCGGTGCAGGAGCTGTTCATCGAGATCGAGCGGCGGCAGGCGCGGAAGGTGATCGCGCAGGCCCGGGCGCTCGATCCGCAGTGCTACTACATCGTCGATGACATTCGGATGGCGTCGTCGGCGAGCGCCCGCACGCGCGAGTTCGGCGTCTGGCGCGGGATTCTCAAGAAGAAATGACGGGCGGGCGGCTCGACCGGTCGCGGGCGGACAGGTAGACGACGAGCATCGAGACGTCGGTGGGCTGGATGCCGCTGACGCGGGCGGCCTGGCCGACGCTGCGCGGGCGGACGGCCTTCCAGCGCTCGCGGGCTTCGTGGCGGAGTTGCGGGATGGCGTCGTAGTCGGTCTCGGGCGGGAGGGGGCGGTCCTCCAGCTCGCGGAAGCGGGCGATCGTGCGCTGCTGGCGCTCGATGTAGCCCTCGTACTTGGCGGCGACGAGCGCGCGGCCCCAGATGTCGCGGGCGGGCCAGAACGGATGCAGCTCGGGGAAGCGGGCGAGGAAGCGCTCGCCGGTCTCGTCGGGCTGGCGGAGGCGTTCGAGCAGGGTCTTGCCTTCGAGCCGCAGGTGAGCGAGCAGGGCCATCAGCTCGTCGAAGCGGCCGCGCTGCTGCTCGAAGCGCTGCCAGCGGTCGTCGCGGACGAGGCCGATCTCGCGGCCGAGCGGCGTCAGGCGCTGGTCGGCGTTGTCGTAGCGGAGGTGCATGCGGTGTTCGGCGCGCGAGGTGAACATGCGGTAGGGCTCGGTTACGCCGCGGGTCACGAGGTCGTCGATCATGACGCCGATGTAGGCCTGGTCGCGGCCGATGGTGACGGGGGGTTGGGCGGCGGCGAGGCGGGCGGCGTTGACGCCGGCGACGAGGCCCTGGCCGGCGGCCTCCTCGTAGCCCGAAGTCCCGTTGATCTGCCCGGCCAGGTANNAGTCGTACTCGATGGCGTAGCCCCATTGGACGATGCGGGCGCGCTCGAGGCCGGCGACGAGGCGGACCATCTGCTCCTGCACGTCGCGCGGGACGGAAGTGCTGATGCCGTTGAGGTAGATGCGGTCGCTGTCGCGGCCTTCGGGTTCGAGGAAGATCTGGTGGCGGTCCTTGTCGGGGAAGCGGACGATCTTGGTCTCGATGCTGGGGCAATAGCGCGGGCCGACGGACTCGATCTGGCCGGTGTAGAGTGGGGCGCGGTGGAGGTTGGCGCGCAGCAGGTCGTGGATTTGCGGATTGGTGCTCGTGAGCCAGCAGCAGACCTCCGGCTGGGTGATGGCGGTTGTCAGGAAGGAGAACGGGGCGGGGTCCGGGTCGCCGGGCTGCTCGCGGAGGTGCGCGAAGTCGACGCTGTCGCGGGCGACGCGCGGGGGCGTGCCGGTTTTGAGGCGGCCGAGGGTCAGGCCGAGGCCGCGGAGGGAGTCGCT
>PMMM01000171.1 GCA_003162245.1 Phycisphaerales bacterium | reverse complement strand
CCCTGATCCCCCGGCGGCGGACCCATGTGGCGGCCGCCCGGACCGCCTGGCGGCGGGCCAGGAGGAGGCTGCGCCTGCAACTCGTCGAGCTTGGCGAGCTGGTCGGCCGTCAGCACGGTCTTGATCTGGTCCTGCGCATTCTGGCGCAGCGTGTCGATGTCGGTGTGCAACCGCGTGAAGATATCCGCCGCCTGCTGGCGCTGCGTGTCGGTGAGCTGAAGCACGTCGGCGAGCCCCATGACCGGGTCGCCGGGGAACGCTCCGCCCAGCATGTCCGTGCCCGCGAACGCATACCCGGGCGCCGCGTCCCCGATCAGGGCTTGCACCTGTTGCGCGAACTGCTCCTGTGTGATCTCGCCGCGGTCGAGCTGGCCCTGCAGGTCCTCGAGCTGAGCCTGCTGGTCGGCCGTGAGCGGCGACGGTTCCGGCGGCATCGCCGTGTTCGCGTCCGCCAGGCCGGAGGCCGCGCCGCTGGTGACTACCTGATTCGTGTAGGCCTCGAAGCCCTGCACGAGGTCGCTGACGGTCAGTTGATTCAGCGTCGGGTCCGCCGCGACCGCCTGGGCCAGACTGCTCAGGGCGTCGGACAGCGTGGCGTCGGCGGTGAGGGTGGTGGTGCATCCCGTCAGGATTCCGGTCAATCCGACCAACCCGGCGGCCACTGTCCCATGTCGAAATGCTCTACTCATGCTGACCTCCATGGCGTAAGCCTGTGCACATCGGTACGCCTCGTGACTCCACCAAGGGGCTCGTCCACACACGGCGCACCGCGCGCCGCAGTCATCCAAGGAGACGGTTGGCTGGCGCTCTTATTCGGATTGCCGGGCATTTCGCGGAGGGTCCGGGGACCACCGGCACAAGCCGTCCTCCATCTGTATACGCGCAGCCCAACTGTCCACACGCAGCAAATACCGCGAGCGGGACGCCGAAACACAAGATCCGGACCAGCGGACATTCGAGCATTGGCGCTGCTCGCCGATAGCTCGTGTGGGGCTGAGTCGTGCGCCAATTGGATGCGGCCCGCGGCTCGCCGATAACGAAAGGACGGATCATGTCGAGCGTTGAGAGCATGAGCGGGTTGAGTGGGGAGCTGACGCAACTCCGGCAGCTTCTCGCCCATCAGGGCGGCACGAGCAGCCTCGCACAGACTGGAGCCGGCCGAGGGAACGACTCGCGCCGGGCCGAGATGGAAGCCAAATTCAATGCGGCGGCGCTGGCCGCGGGGTTGGACCCCAGCGCAGTGGACGGACTGAACGACGAGATCGAGTCGGCCGTCGCGGCGGCGACGCAGAACTCCACCGGCACGGCCGATCAGCGGAGCACGGTTCAGGCCACGGTCGATGGCGTGCTTCAGAAACACGGCGTCGATCTCACGAAGTTCAAGAGCCAAATGCAGGCGACGATGGGCGGTCCGGGCTCCCCGCCGCCCGATGCGGGCTCGCCCGGCGATTCGCAGCGTGCCGACTTCGAAGCCAAGTTCACGGAGGCGGCGCTGGCGGCCGGCCTGGACTCCAAATCGGCGGATGGGTTGCAGGACGAAATCAAGTCCACGATGGACCAGGTCCTGGCGAAGGCCGACAGCAAGACCGATCCGCGGCAAGCCATTCAGGACGCGATCGACGCCTTGCTCAAGGGCTACGGGGTGGACCTCGAGAAGTTCAAGAGCCAGCTTCAGTCGCGCACCGGCACGTCGCAGGGCATGGTGCCGCTGGTGGACGAACAAGCCTAGGCACTCCGCGTTAGCCCGAGTCTGGCTCAAGAGACGGCGGACGTCGCGGTGCGACGCCCGCCGCTCCACAGTGGGGGCATGCATACGGACGGCGAGGCCGGCGCCGCGTCGCGCGCGCGACGGTACGCGCCCGGGGCAGTCCCCACCCAATGCGCAAACGCCTTGCTGAAGGCCGACGTGGATTCGTAACCCACTTGTGCCGCCACCTTCTTTAATTCAGCGCGGGTCGTGCGCAGGAGGAAGCAGGCCTTTTGTATGCGCCACTGGGTCAGGTACTCCAGGGGCGGCTGGCCCATCAATTCCGTGAAGCGGGCCGCGAACGTGGAGCGCGCCATCGCCACGCGATCAGCCAGCGCGGCGACCGTCCAGGGTGCGCCGGGCTCCGAATGCATGAGCCCGATGGCCCGCCCGATATCCGGGTCCGCCAGGGCTCTAAGCCAGCGGGTGGGACCGGCGGACCGTTCCGGCCAGCAGCTCTGGAGCGTCTTCATGAACAGCACGCGCACCAGGCAGTTGATGATGCTCTGGCCGGCGGGCTCCTCGGTCGCCACCTCCGCCTCCAGGAGACGCACGACATGGTCCACGTACGGCCAAGCTTGTTGCCGCTCGCCTTTGACGTGCATGACTGCGGGCAGCGCCGTGTGCCAAGTGCTCTGTTCGAGCGCGTCGAGGAGAAAACACCCACAGAATAGGCGCGTGGCCGCCCCGCCGCCGCCGTGCACGTGCGGCCCTGGCCGCCCGGACCGGCCGCGGTCCAAGAGGTCTTGGATGGGCGTGACCGGGCTGCCGGCCGTGTCCCGTAAGCGGTGTCCGCGCCCTTGCGACACGATGATGAGGTCGCCCGGGCCGGCGGAGAGCGGGGCGTCGTGGCCATCGACTTCCACGACGCAGCCGTTTCGTGCGACCAGGTAGAACCAGCCCCAGTGCGTCGCCACGTGAATACCCCAGGGCGCGGTCAGCTCCAGTCGTCCGGGAATCCAACTGCGGAGGGCGACACCATCGAGCGCGTCCGTGAGCGCATCCCGCGTGGCGGCACCCTGCGGCAGGCGCTCGAGCAGCTCAGGGCGTGTGTCCTTCATATCGGGCGGCCGTCCGTTCGCTACAGCGGTCTCGAAGTAGGCACGCTCCGGCCCGCCGGCCGAAGAGCACATCGAGCCAAGTCCGTAGGCCGCAGTGCTTGCGCGTCCGCGTCGGACGCCGTGCTGGGCTGCGCCACGGGTCTGGCTTACCGAGGCCACGACCCCAGGGCTGTGAACATAGCGGTGTGAATGTGAAGTGGGCGTGAAACGAGGATGAAGGGCAAATCGCCCTCGTCAGCCGAAGCGGTCCGCAGCGTCGAATGTGAGCGACAGGACGAAATGGCGATCATTGCTCACGGCAGCCTCAGCACATCCGCCCATGGCCTCCATCGCGCGCCGCACGAGCGTCAAACCCAATCCGCAGTTGAGGCCGCTCGTGCTGCGGGCGGCGTCCGCCCGCCAAAAGCGGTCGAACACCCGGCCGACTTCGGCCGCATTCAGCTCGCAGCCGGTATTCGCGACGCTGAGCCGGCACCGACGCCCGACGTACTCGACCTCGATGGCGATGCGACCCCCATCCGGCACGTACATCGCAGCATTGGACAGCACGTTGGACAGGACCACCTCCAGGAGCTTCGGATCGGCGATGGCGGTCGCCTCCCCGGGGCACCGGTTCTCCAGCACGACGCCGCGGGACTCAGCGTGGCCGCGAAGCTGCGCCCACTGCTGGGCCAACACGGGCTGAAGCGCGACGGGCTGGAGTTCCGGCTTCATCTGCCCGGCTTCCAAGCGTGCCAGTACCAAGAGCTTCTCGATCAAGCCCTGGAGCATCCTGACCGCGTCTTGCGTCTCGCCGAGCGCGTGACGATATTCCTCCGGACCGCGCGGGCGGCTCAGCGTGATCTCCGTGATGGCGCGGATCTCCGCCACGGGCGTGCGCAGCTCGTGAGCAACGTCCGCCGTGAGGGCGCGTTCGCGCTCGAAGGCCTCGTCCAGCCGCGCGAGCAACCCGTTCAGTTGGTTGACGACGGGTTCGATCTCGCGCGGTACGCCGCCGGCCGGCAAGCGCTGCTTGAGCCCCGTTTCGTCCAGCGCACCGATCTGCTGCGCGACGGTCGCGAGCGGACGCAGGCCGCGGCTCACGACCAGCCACGCCACGCCGCCCGACACGGCCATCGTGCCGAGCGCGGTCGCTACCAGCAGAACCCCGAGAAAGCTCAACTCCTTTTCGATCTCTGCGGAACTCGCGGCGACCACGGCCGTCAGCGTCACCGGAGGCAGCCGGCGTGGACCGAGGCCCGGCATGGGCGGCGGAAACTGCACGCCCACCGCCCGACCGCGCGTACCGTCCGGCATGGCGATCTCATTGAAGCACGGCTGGCCTGGCAGCGCGTCCAAACGGGGCAAATCGGCGCCGCCTAGCGAGGCGGAGCGCACGACGAGCTCTCCGCGCGCGCGCCCGGGCCAGTACTCTGACAGCTCCGGCGGCGGGCGGAAAGGACGCGGGCCGGGCGGTGGCTCCGGTCCGGGAGAACCCGGCTCCCACGGAGGGCGATCGTCTTGTGCGGGACGTGTGGAGTCCGGTTGGCTCGGCCGGGAATCGGTGCCTGGCCTGAGCGGAGGGACGTCGATCGGCTGGTCGCTCCAAAGCTGAAACAACGCCCCTTGGCGAATCTGGCCCGCCGGGAGCCGCGCCAAACCCTCGGAATCAAACCAGTATCCGAAGGGCCCCGGGTGAATCAGCAGTGCGAGCGAATTGGCGCTGCTGAGCAGACTATCGTCGAATGCCCGGTAGAGCTGTTGGCGTTGGACGGTGTAGATGGTCGTACCGGCCGCGATCAGCAGCACCGCCATGCCCAGGAACATTCCGACGATCAGCCGGGAGCGCAGCGAGCGGGTCATGAGCCGACTCCCAACACGTAGCCCAGACCGCGACGCGTTTGAATGAGGCTCTTGGCTCCGGGCCGATCGAGCTTGCGGCGCAGGCACCCGACGTACACGTCGACGACGTTGCTCACCGTCTGCGAACCGAAGTCGTAAAGGTGTTCCCAGATTTCGGTGCGGCTGACGGTCTCGCCGGCGCGTCGCGCCAGGTATTCCAGGAGCTTATACTCCATCGCCCGCAACTCGATTTCCTGTTCCCGTAACCAGACCCGCCGCTTGGCCGTGTCGATGCGGAGCTCGCCGATTTCGATCGCGGGGCTGTGCTTGCCGTAGCCGCGGCGGACCAGCGCCCGCACGCGGGCCAGCAGCTCCTCAAAGGCAAAGGGCTTCACAAGGTAGTCGTCGGCACCAAGATCGAGGCCTTGCACGCGATCCGGCACGGTATCTTTCGCCGTCAGAATGAGCACCTGATCGTCGCGGCCGGCCTCCCGCAGCCGGCGGAGGATGCTCAGCCCGTCCAGCCCCGGCAGCATCAGGTCGAGAACGATCACGTCGTAACGATTGCCGAGCGCATACCACAGCCCCTCCGGCCCGTCGGCGGCCGCATCCACGACGAAGTCGGCCTCCTTGAGGCCCTTCTGCAGCCAGCGGCGCAGCCGCTCCTGGTCTTCGACGATGAGTACGCGCATGCAGCGCTTCCATACACAAGCGGGCGGCGTTCCGCCCGAATCATACCACTCACGGAATGCCGCGGGAGTTTCGCGCTCCGGTCTCCGCGCGGTCCATTTCGCCGGGCAACGGCGGCGAGCCCAACAGGCGCTCAAGCCCCTGCCCGAGGGCCGCGGGGTCGAGGGAGCCCCGGCCCTCCGCGTCCCACTCACGGAACCACCGCTCGAAGGCGGCGACCAGCTCGTCCCGCGTCAGCGTACCGTCGCCGTTCGTATCGCACGCCGAAAACACGCGTTGCGCCAGCCACGTGCCCGGCCCCAAGCCCGGAGGGCCGTCGGGCGGCGACGCTACGAGGGACTGGAATCCTTGCGTGACTTCCTCCGGGTCCAAGCTGCCGTTCCCATCAGCATCCCAGTCGTGCGACCAGCGCTCCGCGAGAGCCCTGAATTCCTCCAGCGAAGCTGTCCCGCTTCCGTCTGTGTCCGCTGCGCGGATGAAGTCCTCAGCGAGGAGCGGCCCTGGGCCGAAGCCGGGGCCGCCGAATCCCGGTCCGTCGTCTCGCCCGCGTGGCGGCGGCGCCGGCGGATGACGAAGCTCCCGGAGCGCTGCGCTGGCGAGCGGGACAAAGCACAAGGCGACGACAAACGTGCCCAGCCCGGCGGCCAGGAGGCGAACTCGCCGGCGCGGCCCGGACAGGAAGTCGACCACAACCAGGAGTAGGCCGACGACCGCGATTACCATGAGCAGGCACAAGCGGACGTCCGGCTTCAGCGGCTCGCGCGCGTGCTCGCGCTGCGCTGGATTCCGATACAGCGCGCCGTACTCGTTTTCGAAGACCTTTTCAAAGCTGGACGGCGGACCCTGCGCCCCCATCGGCCCCCCTGGTCCCGGCCCGGTCCCTCTGGCGAGCACGGCCGCAAAATCACACTCTTCCGGTCGCGTCCGTCCGTTCTCGGAACGCACGTCGCGGAGAATACCGCCCGACGTCCATCGGCCAGTGACGCCGACGAGGAGCGATGCGCCCATCGGATCCGCGACATAGATCACATCCCCCCGGCGAACGCTCGACTTGACCGCGTTGAAGAAACCCTCGGCACCGGGGCGGCGGAGCGAATCCGCTCCGAACCCACCGGGTCCACCCCCGGAGGCCCGGCCTATTGGCCGGCCTGGTCCGCCGGGCGGCCCTCCGGTGGGCGGGCCAGCGTTCGGGCGACGCCCCGGCGCGCCCGGAGGCCCCATGCCGGCATCTGCGGCCGCGCCGGAATACGCGTCGAACAGCTTCGGCAAGGCGCCGGCCTGGACCGTGAAGCGCAGATCAGGGAGCGCAGAGCGCGTCTCATCCCGCGGCCGCTCGACCGCGGGCGGGCCGTCCCGCGCTTCGCCTCCGGCGGGCGGTCGCCCGGGCGGCCCCTCGCTCTTGGGCAACGGCATTTCCAGGGCGGGATAGGCGACCAGCGCGGTTCCCACGAGGACGATTGAGAAAACGTGCACGCCGGCGCGCAGCCGGGCGCGCTGCTCCAGCCAGCGCACCAGTTCCGCCAGCCCATAGCCGCCGAGGCAGGCGAGCGGCCAATGGATGTTGAACGCAAGAAATCGGCCCCCGAAGCCCATCGGAAACACGACCGCGAACCCGAGCAAGGCGCCGACCAAACCCAGCGCCGGCCCCCGCCGCTTGACCAGCCACGGGATGGAAAGGACGGCCAGTGCTGCCAGAAGGAGACCGAGGTTCAGGCCACCGACGCCGAATCCGCCCACGGAAACCTCGCCACCGGTGCGGCTATCGGGTAGCAGCGCGCGGTTCGCCCAAATGTGCGCGAGCCACGGGCCATACAACACGACGGGCACCGAGGCCGCCAGCAGCCCCACGATGCTCCTCTTGCGCCGCAGAAGCGCGTTGATCGCGAGCGCCGGCGGCAGGAAAAGCCCGATGGGGTGCATCGTGAGCGCGACGAAGTTGAGCACGGCGCACGCCAGGAAGTGCTCCGTCTCCAGCGCGAGCAAGGCCAGCGGCGCCAGGACCATGACGCCGGCGACGGCCGTGAAGGACGCCTGCGTCCAGAAGAAGGCATAGGGCCCGCACAGCAGGAGCACGCCGAAAAGCGCCCCGCGCGCACCGATGATCCGCCGCAGCCAGATCCACGTCGTCAGCAGGCAGCCGGCGTAGCAGGTTGCGCTCACAAGCGTGATGAAGGTCCGCGGCGTAACGCCGGCGAGGGCGAAGAAGTACCCGATGACGTGCAGAGCCGGGGGATATATGTGGACGCGCCCGCCAGGCGCCAACTCCCAGAAGGCGCGGGTCGTAATGCCGCCAGCCTGCGAGAACCCCTCGATCACGCCCATGTGGTAGTATGTGTCGATGAAGAGCGGGTACAAACGCCAACTCGCCGCGGTCGCGAGCGCGGCCACGATCAGCAACGAAATCGCGGCGAGCGTATAGAAGCGTGTCGATGCGCAGTCTTCAGGTTCAACCGGCTGACTCATGCGATGTCGCTCCCGTGCATTCTGAGCAAATGTGTGGCCGCCGCAACTCGCGCGTACCGAGCCGCGCCGCCCCCAGGAAAAGTGCGCAGTTGACGAGCATCCAAGCCAGGATCAGGCTTGACAGGGCCACCGCCTGTTCAGCACCGACCCCGCGTTGCGCAAAGATCACGACGAAAGCCGCGTCGCGCGTGCCGAGTCCCGCGACCGAGACCGGCAAGAGCGCCAGCACGGCGGCGACCGCTGCGCCCGCGATGACGTCGATTGCGCCGAGTGGGAGCTTGAGAGCTACAGCACAGAAATATGCTGAGGCGAAGTACGGTACCAGCGCAGCGAGCGTGGTCGTTACCATGACGAGCCACCACCGCAGGTTGGTGGAGCGTAGGGCTTTGGCAAAGGTCCCGCGAAAGACGGCCGCCGCCGCGATCGTCAGCCCAATGGCCACCACGGCCGTGACCGCGACCGCTCTCCGACCCGGCAGACCCGGCAGAGCAAGCAGGCCTGTGAGCCCGATGCCGAACACGACCACGCCATCGAAGACTCGGTCCAGTAACGAAGCAGCTACGCCCATGCTCCACGGCACCCCGCGTGCGGCGAGCAGCGGCGCTTTGGCCAGGTCGCCCACCTTGCCGGGTGTCACTGCGCCGGCCAGCATTCCCGCGGCATACATGCCCGTGCTTTCGCCGAACGACAACCGAAGGCCGAGCGCTCGAACGATCTCCTGCCAACGCAGCGCCTTCAGGGCGAGGGCTGGGATTGA
Organism: Phycisphaerales bacterium; assembly: GCA_003162245.1. Taxonomy (GTDB): domain Bacteria; phylum Planctomycetota; class Phycisphaerae; order UBA1845; family Fen-1342; genus Fen-1342. The sequence continues at coordinate 74,781 of PMMM01000171.1, read as the reverse complement.
GAGCGCGCAGGCCACCAGAAACCAAAGGGGATCGGCGCCGCGCACAACCGACCAGCATCGCTGCGGGCCGATGCGCCACAGCATGATGAGGAGCAGGAGCGGCCCGAGCATCCGCCACCACTGGGCCCACGGACTTCGTTTCCTCGGCGCAGCATTGCCTCGACTTGCGTACTTCCTTGCAGCGACGTTCTTCCAGACCGTTCGCGCGCCGACGTACATCCAGCCCAGAAGGCCGAACGGAACCCGATCAACGATCCAGCGCGCCAGCCGCGTCCGCAAGAGGCGAAAATGGCCGAAAACGAGGACTTCGGCCAGCCGGCGACGCAGCGGCGGGTCGGGTGCGGGAAGATCGTACCGTGGCACCGGCTTCCCCCGTTGAGCGAGCTTCGCAATACGAAGGAACGCGCCGATCTTTTTTAGGTCGAGCCCGTGCGCGTGCATAGCCAGGGCTTGTGTCAGCCCGATCTCTTCCGCTGCAAGCACGCCGCGCGCCGCAAGGTCCGAAATCGTCGCTTCGCCGCGCGCCGTCCTGGAAATGACGAGCGACGAACCACCCTGGCCGTCCTTACCCGTACTCCATGCGTCGGCGACGGCGATGTCAGCGCCCTCGGCGGCGAGGTCCGTGCACAGCAGGCACCGCTCCAGGACGTAAAACGAGATCAGGTGGTTGAACTCGAACTTCGGCGCGGCGAACGAGCGTCCGTCCTTGAGCACGCAGCGCACCTGCCCCGGCCAAGCCCCGTCGCGATATCGAATCGCGGCGACGCTCGACAGGTCGCGAACGCCGTGGCGCCGGAGGAAGCTCCGCGTGGCGCCGAAGTGCAGTTGGTTGCCACAGTAGAGGCCAATAGTGAGCGCCACGGCCTTACAAACGGGATGACCGTGGCGCTCGAGCGCTCCCAGCGCATGAATCTGGCATGGCAAAGCCACGACGGCGAGACGATCCGTCGTGGGGTCGATCTGCCGGAAGATGACGTTGGTCGGCGTGACGCAGTATTTGCTCTGTGCCGCGCGGACCAGGTCGTCTCGCGTGCGGGCGATGCGCGGCCACGGCCGCCAGGGCGCATCCGGATGAGCATCCAGGACGACGGCGCCGGTAATCGCGCCGCGCGCGAACAAGTCGCAGAGGATGGCCGTCACGGCTCCGCCGCTGGCGCCCGCGCTCCGGATGGTGTGGTCGTGGGCATGAACGACGCGAATGGCGCGGATCGGCCCCAATTCCTCGCTCAGGATGGGCGCGTCGCCGGCGCGCGCACGCACCTGGGCAAACGAAACGCGCGCGCCCGGGCAAATGGCAGTGCATAAGCCGCACGCGGTGCACGATTCCGGACGAGCGGCGGCCGGAAGACACTCCTCGTCGAGCGCCCGGAACTCGAGGACGCCCGCCGGGCAAACGCCCACGCACGTTCCGCAGCGCGTGCAGAGATTGGCCTCCACGACGTCACGCATCAGTTCCTGCCACGGGGCGGGCACCCGCGGCCGCGTGCACACGTAGAACTGCCGGATGCCGAGCTCGCGCAGCGGCGTTTTCGCGAGCAGCCGCTCGAGCAGCGGATCCAGCCGCCGGAGGAAACGCGGCCCAACCGGGATGAAGAGCGTGCTCTCGTGGCGTTGCAGCTCGAAACCGGCGGCGTGCAGAAGGCCCTTAACCTCGCGCGACGAAAGGAAGCGGTGCGGGCCTTCGCCGTGGTTGGGCCGGAACAGCTCGTAGAGCCGCAGGGGCAGCTCGGCCGTCGCCGGCGGGCAGCTCAGCACGAGCTGCCCACCGGGCTTGATGACACGACCCAGCTCCCGCAGAAAGCGAAGCGGATTCGGCGCGTGCTCCAGAGTCTCGAGCGACAGGACAAAGTCGAACTCCTCGTCGGCGAAGGGCAGCGACAGGAGATCAGTTTGCACGAAGGTCTCGTCCGGATAGCGCGCCCGGGCCTGCGCGATCATGCGCGGCGAGACCTCGGCGTTGACCAGCGCCAGGCGCGGCGCGCGGCGCCGGAAGTAATCGATCGCCTCGCCCGTGCGGCTCCAGATGTTCAGCGCGCGCATGCCGTCGTGCGGCTGGAAATGGGCGAACGCCCGGTCGAAACGCTGGAAGTGTGCTTCCGCCAGCGCTCCGTCCGCATGGACGTACTCGTCAGTGACTGAGTCCCAGAACGCACGGACGTCTTCGGCCGTGAAGCGATTCGGCGTGCACCGATGGCCGACGACGCGGGCGCCGCTCATTCGTGCTTCTCCCGGCGCAGCGCCGCCACCTGGTCCATGAGGAGCCCCATGAGAAAGACCAGGATGCTCGACACGGACATGATGACCGAGGTTTGCGGCACGTTGCGGCCGGCGCAGAAATTCGCGATCAAAAACCCGACCGCCACGAGCAGGAAGACGCCGCTGACGGGCAGAAAGACCTTCAACGGCTCGAAGAGCGTTATGAGACGGACCATGAGGAGCAGGGTTTGCAGGCCGTGGCGCGCCTGCGAGACGGAACTCGTGCCGATCCGCCGCTTGATCGTGATCGGCACCCACTTAACCGGGCGGCCGCTCTTGAGCAGCGCGAAAGTGCTGGTCGTCGAGAATGAGAAGCCTTGGGGCATGAGGTGCAGGTACCGCAGGATCACGTCGCGTTTGAACGCCCGGAAGCCGGAATTCACGTCGGGGATCTTCACCCCCGCCAGGAAGTCCGCGAATCCGACCAGGAGCAATTTGCCCGGCAGCCGCACGAGCGGCTCATAGGAGTACCGCGGTCGCGTTCCCACCACCATGTCGGATGGGCCGATCTCGTCGACCAGCCGCTGCACGTCGTCCGCAGAGTGCTGCCCATCGCCATCGAAGCAGACGATGATGTCGCCGTGCGCCGCCTGGCACCCGGTCCGCAGGCTCGCGCCGTAGCCCTTGTTCCACGCGTGCCGGATGACCTGTGCGCCAGCCGCCGCGGCAATCTCGCCGGTATTATCGACCGAGCCGTCGTCGACGACGACGATCTCGTGCTCCGGATAGTGTGCGACCAGGTTTCTGACCACCTGGCCAATGGCGGCCGCCTCGTTGAGCGCGGGGATGACCACCGTCACCGCGCGACCCGTCTGCTGCTCAGCGACCCGCCTGGGCCCGGGAGCGCTGGCCGGGTGAGGCTTTTCAGGTGCGCCGATCCGAGTGCCGAGTGCACCCATGTTTCACTCCGTGACCCGTAATCCTCTCGATCCGGGCCGCCGCACAACCCGCGTCAACCGGCCGTGTTCGGCTCCGCGCCGAGCACACGGCGTACCGATGAACCGGATGCTGCCGATTCTAGAAATGGGAACATGAAGCGTGGATGAAACCGGCGGGCGGGTTCGATCCCAGGGAAACGGAAGTACTTCGCTCCCGGTCGCGCCCGCTTGCTGCCGCCTGCCCGTTCAACCAGGTACGACATCGCCCCTTACGAATCAGCGCGGTGCGCCAGCCGCCAATCGCTCAGCTTCAGCCGCGGGTAGTCCGCGCGCCCGAGCAAGCGCACGCAGAGGTGGACGACGAGCACCGCCAGCACGCTGCCGGCTACCACGTCCGACGCAAAGTGCCGCTCCAGCGCCAACCGGCTCGCGCACACGCACACCGCAACCGGTATGAAAAACCAACGTGACCGCGGGAAATACAGGCCCAGCAGCGTCGCCAGCAGGACGGCCTGCGTGGCATGGCCCGACGGAAACGAGTCCTGGCCCTGCAGCGGCTCCAACGACAAAGGCCCGACATCCTGATCCGGCCGCGCCCGGCCGACCGTGTACTTCAGCGCGTACAGCAGGCCGAAGCACACCACCAGCACCGTACAGTAGCCGAGCAGCAGGCGCCGCCGCGAGACATGGAGCGCGAGGGCAGCCGCCAAGACGACATAGCTCCCCCACCGAAACGGCCACACGCAGAGCCTCAGCAGCCGCTGGAACCACGTGCCCGGCGGAGCGATGCGCTGGACCCACTCCGTGATGGGGGTGTCGAACGCGAACGCGAGCACAAGGCCCGTCAGGCACAGGAGGAGCAACAGCCCCGTCTGGCCAAGTCGAAACCCGCGGACGCCGGCCGGGGTCGCGGCCTGGGGTGCGGTGCCGGTGTCGCCCGGTAAGCAACGAGCATCGTCGGCGTTCGGGTCTGGCACGGCGGACCCTCTTTATGCGCGGCCGGACGTCATGTACCGAGTTTGTAAAACGGCAGTGGCACAACGGTCGCCGGCGTCTTCGTCCCCCGGATGTCGATCTCGACCTTGGTGCCAGGGACCGCAAGCGGCGTCGCCAGCAGTCCCATCGCGATGTTCTTGCCCAGCGTCGGGCTCTGCGTGCCGCTGGTGATGACGCCGACCGCTTGACCATTCTGCAGGATCGGCGCCCCCTGCCGAGCGATGCGCTTGCCCTCCAGCTCGAAGCCGGTCACCTTTCGCCGCGGCCCCTCGGCCTTGATGCGCTTCAGCACGGCGCTGCCGATGAATTCCTTCGTCAGATCGACCGCCCACTCCTGCCCACCCGTGATCGAGTCCCAGTCCTCGGTCAGCTCATGCCCGTACAGCGGCATCCCCGCTTCCAGCCGCAGCGTGTCGCGCGCCCCGAGTCCCGCGGGTTTGATAGGCCGCTCCAGCCCCGCTGACTGGCTGATGAGCATCTGCACTGCCGGCAGCGCGAAGGCGGCGGGCATGATGATCTCGACGCCGTCCTCGCCCGTGTAGCCGCTGCGGGCCACGAAGTAATCCGCGCCCACGATGTTGCCGGTCTTGAAGCGATAGCGCTTCAGGTCGTCGATCGGGAACGGCAGCAACCGCCCCATCGTCTCCAGCGCCTCCGGCCCCTGGATCGCGACCATCGCCGTCTCGAACGTGCGGTCCGTGATTTCGACGTCGAACCCCCCCCGCTGCTGCTGCCACCAGCCGAGCAGCTTCTCCCGGTTCGAGGCGTTGCAGACCACGAGAAAGTGGTCCTCGAAGCACGACACGATCACGTCGTCGAGAATGCCCCCGTCGTCCTTGCATATATGGCTGTAGCGGCACATGCCGGGTTTGGCCTGGCCGATGTTGCGCGTGTTGAGACGTTCCAGGAGCCGGCCGGCGTCCGGGCCGCGGAACTCGACGCGCCCCATGTGCGACACGTCAAACACGGAGCCGTGCTGGCGCGTGTAGTTGTGCTCCTCGATGATCCCCGTGTAGACGACGGGCATTTCCCACCCCGCGAATTCCACCAGCCGGGCGTTACGGTCGCGATGAAAGGCGTTCAACGGCGTCGTGTACATGATCGGTCCCTGCTCCTCGCACGATGCAGAACCACGATTCCCCCCGTAGCATACCGCGGTTCGCCGGCCGCCGAAACCGCGGGTGCCGCCCTTCGCCGGCGGGTCACGTCCCCCCCGCCGTCACACGGTCAACCGCGCGGCCCGCAGCACCTCGACCAGCCCCGCGACGTCGTCCTCGCCGAAGCTGCCGACCTCGTGGCTGTCCAGGTCGAGCACGCCCCAGCACCGGCCGCCGGGTTCGAGCAGCGGTATGACCACTTCGGACCGATCGCGCGGATCACAGGCGATGTAGTTTGGACCCAGGTCGCGCACGTCGCGCACGACCAGCGGCTGACGCATGGTAAACGCCCGCCCGCAGGCCCCGTGCAGCCCGATCGGCGAGCACGCCGGCTTGGGCTGCCGCGGGCCCAGCACGAACTCGTTCGCCCCTTCGTGGATGTAGAAACCGACCCACGAGACGCCTGTGCCGCTGAGCTCCCGCCACAGCGCGTCGGCCACGGCCTGCATGATCTGGGAGCGCTCGCCCGAACTGCAGACGGTCCCCGCGAGTTGCTGATACGGGCGTTTCATAGCTGTGCCGCGGGATCATACCCGAGCCGCGCCCGGCTGTCCTCGCCGCGACGGCGCGCGGTGTACGTCGTCCCGAAGGCAAAAAAACGGCCGAGCCCGCCGCAACGGTGCCCGGCCGTGATAAGTCGAACGGCGTCCGATGACCGCTCCCGGCGCGCCAGGAGCGGCCGCCGGGCCCTGCTGTCGCCAGGCCGCGCTTACGGCGCGGTCGTTCCGATCGCCGCGACGAACGGGTCGATGTCCGCGAACGTAACGAGGCCATCGCCGTTGCAATCAGCGTTGATCCACGGGCAGGCCGGGTGCGTCCAGGCACTCGCGCCCGCCAGGGCTTCGACAAACAGGTCGATGTCGGTAAAGGTGACGGCGCCGTCGCAGTTCATGTCGCCGTGTACGTACGTCGGGCCGGAGGCCGCCAAGCCCCAGACCTCGATGTCGTCGATGTTCCAGCCCGAGTATACGAAGGCGCCGCTGGCGATCTGGTAGCCCCAGCGGAACCACACGGCTGCCTGGTTGTTCGCGACCCCGGAGACGTCGTAGGTCTGCTGCGCCCACGCGGCATCCTTGATCTCGGTCGATCCGTTCTGCCAGACCGGCGCCCAGTTCGTTCCGTCCCTCGAAACCTGGATCGTGGCGTAGGCGTAGGGCTGGTAGTCCGAGTTCAGCCAGCGCCAGAACTTGAGGCTCGTCTCGGTTGCATTGTGGAGATCAAACGGACCGGCCGTTACGTACCAAGGCCCGCCGATCGTCGTCGAGTAATCCCCGGTCAGGTTCACGCCGTAGACGTTCACGCCGGTGTGGCCGTTGTTCGGGTCGGGCCGACCGTACGAGACGCCGCCCTGGCCGGTGGGATGCCCGAAGGCCCACTGTCCCTGCGTCGGCCACCCAGGGTTCGCGTCCAGCGTCTGCTCATACAGCTTGGTGGGGGACCCGACCTTCAATGTGACGCCACGCGTCGTATCGCCGTCATGATCCGTCGTGTTGACGAACTGAACCATGTCGGAGTAGCTCCCCGTGCCGAGGGCGTTCGCGTAGGAGCTGAACGACACCGTCACGGTCGCGCTGCCGTTGCCCGGGATCGTGCCGGAGGCATTCGCGACCGACAGCCAGCTCGCCGTCTTGGTGACCTGGTAGCCGAGCGGCGTGCTGTTCTGGTTCTGAAGCGTATAGCCCGCGCTGCTCGGCGCGAACGGCCCGCCGGCCTGACCCTGCCCGGCCAGCCCGGTTGCGGGGGTAACCGCCAGACCGTGCGGCACCACCGGCACCCCGACGACGCGGAGCGACGGATCGCCGAAGACGTGCCACGTGTTGAACATGTTGATGCCGGAGCTCCCGTATGCGTCCATCATCGAGCAAGAACCGGCAAAGCATAGAGCGCCGACGGTGTGATACGTCCCGGCACACAACAGGCTGTTGAATTCATCCTGGGCCTGCATCGGCGGGTCCCAGTCCTGGTTGATCGACGACATGTACGTGGCAATCGCGCCGGTGGGCTCTCCGTTATGCGTGGCGCGCAGCCAAGCCTCGGCAAAGCAGGTCTGGCCGTCGAACTGCCCGTTGACGCACGCGACGCTGAAGATGAACGGCAGCATGTTGTCGTTTTGGAGCGCCGTTACGTTGCTGTTAGAGAACCCGGTCGTGCCCCACGAGGTAGCGCTGCCGTGGCCGCAGTAGTTCACGATTCCACGGCCCGCATTCAGGGCCGTGCTGACCTGCGCCGCGGTCGGGGAATTCGGGCCGTACAGCTCATCGATCAGCGTGTAGCCACAGCCGAGCAACTGCGTGCGGATGTTGCCGATGTGCACGTAGTCGGCCTCGTTGTCATCCCCCTGGCCGGAACCGCCGTACTCGGAGCCAATGCCCGTCCCCTTGTGAAACCAGGCTTGCAGCGTGGCCGGCATGTTCTCGTACTCGACGGTGCGCTGCACCTGCGTGTCCACCTGGGCCGCGGTCTCGGCGGAGAACCGGCCCACCATGATGTCGGGGTAGTCATCGCCGCCCGCCAGCTTGGAGTACGTCGGGTCGGACGAGCCACCCGACGCGGTCGGCGTGGCGACCTGGGCCGAATCCCCGACCAGCAGGACGAACGCCAAGCTGCCCTGGTTATACACGCTCTGGATGTAGTTCTTGATCGAAGTCGCGTTGTTGCCGATGGTCGACACGCCGACGGCCGTGGTCGGGATGCCGATGGACGCCTTGTGGGTCACCAGCGGCTGCACGTTCGCGAGCCACGCGTCGTAGCAGATGATCAGCATGGACCCCTGCTCATCAAGCGGCGCGTAGCTGGTAGCTACAGGGCTGTAGTTGATGAAATGCGCCTGGTAGATCTGGTCGAACGCCTGGACGACGGGCCGCGCTGGGCGGAGGCTCCGTGCGCTGGTCGCCGCGGCATTGTCGAACTTGACCGTGACGACCATCGTGGTGTAAACGCGCAGCGTCCGGGTAACCGGGTTGTACTGGAACGGGTAAACGTCGACGACGGCGCCGCGGAAGTCGCGCAGCGTGTACGGCTCACGGACCTCGGCCAGCGGGCCGGGGTAGAACGCGTCGGTCGCGTAGAGCGGTTGGTCGATCGTGTACGGCACCGTGGCGGGGTCCACGGTGCGGAGCAGATGCCCCTTCGACGGCGCCAGCGCGACGTTCGGGAAATCAGTGTAGACGGACGCGGCCGGATCCACTGAAGCGGTCAGCCCGCCGGTCTGCGGCATGATGACGCTGCGCGCGATGTGCGGCAGGTCGGGCGCGCCGGCAACCAGCGAGTGCCCCTCATGCGGAAGGCGGACGACGGTGTACGGATGTCCGTTCACGTCGACCTGGGTAGTCTGATAGTCGCCCACCTGGTATTGGATCACGACCCGGTCGGGGGCGTTCTCAAGCACGCTGACGCTTACCGCGGACTGGGCCGGTCCGGCCACGACCACCGCCGCGCACGACATCGCGACACAGACCACCGCGAGCCGTACGGCCCCGCGGGCCGAGCGCAAGTTCGACGACATCTGCTCTCCTTCAAGTGGCTCACCACGGGTGAGCGCAGCCGGGATTACCCGGCGTGCAACAGACTCCACGCGTACTGGCACCGTCCGACAGGAGGGCTGGCAATCTAAGGATGGAAGCTCGAGGTATCCCAGCGCGTGCTCTCTCCGCCGACGCGTCCGAAAACTCATCCACACGGACTGCTCAAAGACAATCATATCACCGAACACGCTCGTGTTAAGCAGAAACTATGCACCGCGGGCCATTTCCGGCGCACACTCCTGCGCCCGCCCGCGCGTGACCGTCCTATAACCATGTCGCGGGCGGCGCAACAGCGGCGGTTCTGCGCATCCACAGCCCGCCTCGGTGCTATCGACCGCGGCCTCCGCCGCCTACAGCCGTCTCTACTGCGTCGTCGTGCCGATCAGGCCGACGAACGCGTCAATGTCCGCGAAAGTCACGCTCCCGTCGCCGTTGCAGTCCCCGTTCAACCACGGGCACGGCGTGTGTGCCCACGCCGACTCGCCGGCGAGCGCTTCGACAAACAAGTCGATGTCCACAAACGTTATGGCCCCGTCACAGTTCATGTCGCCCGGATGCGCCACCGTCAGCACCGCCGCGCTGCTCGTGACGGTCCCGCAAGCGTTGGTCACCACGCAGTCGTAGCTGCCCGCGTCGCCCGTCGCGACCGGGCTGATCGTGTACGAGCTGCTCGTCGCGCCGTCGATGTTGCCGCCACCCTTGCGCCACTGGTAGCCGGGACTCGTGCCCGATGCGGTCACGTTGAAGACGGCCGCCTGACCCACACGCCGCACCTGGCTCTGCGGCTGGCCCGTGATCGCCGGACCGGTGCACGAGCGGAGCGCCCAGATCTCCACGTCGTCGATGTTCCAGCCCGAGTATACGAAGGCGCCGCTGGCGATCTGGTAGCCCCAGCGAACCCACACGGCGGGCTGGTTGCTCGCAATCCCGGAGATGTCGTAGGTCTGTTGCGACCACGCGGCATCCTGGATCACGGACGACCCGTTCTGCCAGACCGGCGCCCAGTTCGTCCCGTCCCTCGAGACCTGGATGGTCGCATAGGTATAAGGCTGGTAGTCCGAGTTCAGCCACCGCCAGAACTTCAGGGTCGTCTGCGTCGCGTCCTGGAGATTAATCGGACCCGCCGTCACCCACCACGGGCCGCCGACCGCGGTCGCGTAATCCCCGCTCAGATTCACGCCAAAGACGTTCGCGCCGGTGTGGCCGCTGTTCGGGTCGGGGTGACCGTGCGAAACGCCGCCCTGGCCGGTGGGATGCCCGAAGGCCCACTGCCCCTGTACCGGCCAGCCCGGGTCCGTGTCCAGGTTCCAGCTATAGACGAGTTGCGGAATGCCGACGTGCAGCACCACGCCACGCCGCGCATCGCCTTGGTGGTTCGTCGTGTTCGCAAAGGCGATCGAATCCGTATAGCTGCCGGTGACGAGCGCGTTCGCGTTGGCGTTGATCGAGACGGTCACGGTGGTGGACGCGCCCCCGGCCAGGCCGCCGGACGCGTTGGTAAGCGACACCCAGCTCTGCGTGTTCGTGACCTGGTAGGTGATCGCGCTGGTCCCCGCGTTGTGCAGCGTGTAATCCGCGCTGCCCGGCGTAAAGGGGCCGCCGGCGTCGCCCGTGGCGCTCAACCCGGTTGACGGCGTGATCTCCATGCCGCTCGCCGTCGGATTCAGCGTATCCACGTACTGCAAGCCGTTGCCGGCCGCATCGAGCCAGTTGCTCAGGCGGGTGGAGCTGGTGCCGCCGCCGGTCCAGGACATGAAGAACCGCCCGTACCAGTCGCGCATGTCCGAGGCACCGCATGCCGAGTACCCGCCGTGCAATTGCCCCAACACACGGTGGTTCTGGTCGAAGAGCGGCGAGCCCGACGAACCCGGCTCGGTCGCACCGCGGTTGGTGGCGACCGGCAACCAGTTCACGCGCAGGTGTGTGCCGTCGCCGGGGGACGAATCACTGAGGTACGTGCTGGTGAAGGTCGCGTTGGTCGAAAAGCTGATGCTCTTCTCGTCGCAGTTCGGATGGTGAATCCCCACGATGCTGCTCGCTTGCACGTCGCGGCGATCCCAGCCGCTGTAGGTGATCCCCCAGGTCGGGTTCGGCGCCTGGGAGAGCTGCACGAGCGTGAAGTCGGAGGTGGCGTAATCCGCCCGCAGCGTCGAGCCGCTTTGATATGTGTTCAGCGACCCGCCGCCGTGCGCCCCGCACGTCGGACTGAAGAAGTTCCAATACACGACCAGGGACGCCGCGTTGCTGGACGAGATCCCGCAGTGGTGCGCCGTCATGAAGTACGGCGTCTGGTCCTGCGAGGTATCGTTGACCATGAAACCCGAGCAAAACGTCGAGCCGCCGGTCGAGATCACGGCGATCGCGGGGATCTCGTTCCGCCAGCCGTTGCCGTCCGGGCAAATCACGTCGATCTCGCACGAGCCGGACTTGTCTCCGGCCAGCTCGCCGAAACCGCGGTAACCGACGTTGATCGACGTCAGTTGCAGGGTCAACTCCTTCTCGAGCGCACGCGGAATGGTGACTTCGACGACGATGTCGTCGGACAGCACCACCGCGGTCCAGAGTTGGGCGTGGTCCGCGTTGTTGAAGTCCGTATAGGGCTCCAGCGCATAGCTCCCGTCGGCCGCATAGACCCAGAGCTGCCCGCCGGGCGGCATGTAGTAGGCGGTGAAGCCCAGGTTGAGGGACAGCGCGCCGGCCGATGTGATGCGCAGGTGCCACTGCCGCGTCTTCGCGTCGAGGTCCTTCCATACACCGTCCGTCGCCGGGGAAATGCGCACTTCGTTAGGGATGGCGAACCGCGGCGCCTGACCTTGGCTCTCCCGCTCCTGGTCTTCCGCGCGCACTGCGGCCAGATTCGGAAGCGGTACCTGCACCTGCGGCACGGCGGACAGGCCATCGTCAGCCCCGCGCGCCGTTCCGACCGGTAAGAACACGACTGTCAGCACAAGAGTCGAGACGACTACGCCCAACACGCTCTTCCGGAACATGAAACTTCCCTTCATACATTTGACGGCCGCACGGCCGCTTCGCGCGCAGCCACACAGGTCACCGCGGATCCTGCGCGCAGCAGATCCGCCCGTTGACGCGCGACGCGCTCGTCGCTTCCTTCTGCCCTACGTGTTCTCCGCGTGATGTCAGCACTCCCAGCGCAATGAGAAGTGCCACGCCGATTGCGAGCTTTCCGAACTTTGCGGCGCCGCTCCTCTCCCTGTCCGATCAGCGTCCCGCATTATCAGACGCGGGCGCAGGTCGACCGCCCGGGCTTGCCAGCGGGCATGTCATCCTAACCCGTTTAGAATACCCGCGCGGACCCCGTGATTCAAGTACGAATAGCACGGTCCGCGCAAGCGTGCCGCATGAGCTGGCGGAGATCGACCAGGTTGCTGTGCGCCCTCCACGCTCCACCCAGCAGCCATGCGGCGAGGTATGCCGCGCCGACGCCCGAATACGCCGGCAGGAGCGTGTTTGCGCGGGCGCGATACGTCCGTCGCGCCCCGGCCAGGCGGCCGACCCGTCTGCCAGGCAGTACATTTCCCGCGGGACCGATTCAGGATCGGCCGCCCACGGTCGGCCGCCCGCGCAATGCTACGGGCACGTCGTACCGATCAAGGCCACGAACGGATCGATGTCCGTGAATGTCACGGCCAGATCGCCGTTGGCATCCGCATTGAGCCACGGGCACGGCCAGCCCGTCCAGGCGGACTCACCGCCCAGCGCGGCGACGAACAGGTCGATGTCGGTGAACGTCACGCGGCCGTCGCAGTTCATGTCGCCCTGGCACGACGCCGGACAGAGATTCCCGGGGCGGCAGGTGCTATTGTCACCGAAGTAGTGGCCAGAAGCCGTGGCGCAGGCCGCGCTCGTGAGCACCGCGCACGTGCCGCTGGTCGAGCAGCAGGCCCCGGTTGCGCCGCACGTCACGACCGGTACGTCCGTGGCGTTGTTGCACACGCAGCCGGCCGCCGTCGTCACCGTCACCGTCAAATGCACCGAGCCGATGGCCCCGGCGGTGTAGGTAATCTGGCTCGTGCCAGCGCCGGCGGTGATCGTGCCGTTGGTGATACCCCACACATACGTCGCACCAACGCCGGCATTCGGCACTGACGCCGTGTTGCCCGTCGAATTCGCACAGACCTGCGCCGGGGCTGGCGTGATCGTGCAGTCGGGCAGCGGGTTCACCGTCACCGTCACGCTCGCGCACGTCGAGTTCCCGCAGGTATTCTCCCAGCGCGCGTAGTACGTGGTCGTCGCCGTCGGCGAGGCGATGACCAACGGGTTACCGGTTCCAATGCTGGTTCCGGTGCAACTGCCGGTCAGCCACCGCAGCGTCGTGCCGGAGCCGCCCGTCGCGGACAAGCTGATGTTGCCGGCGTCATCCGTGCAGAAGTTGTTGCGGTCCGACGCGGCCGAGGTCGGCGCCACCGGCAGCGGATTCACCGTCAGCGAGACGTTGTTGCTCGTGGCCGAGCCGCAGGTGTTCGTTGCCACGCAGTTGTAAGTCGTGGCGGCGTCGCCGGTGCCGACGGGGTTGATCGTCAGCGTGGCGCTCGTGGCGCCGGAGATGTTTCCGCCGTTGGTCAGATTGGTCGTGCCCTTGCGCCACTGATAGGTTGGCGCAGGCGAGCCGGTCGCCGTCACGGTGAAGCTGGCCGAGCCGCCGGAGCAGACCGTCTGGTTGGTCGGCTGGCCGGTGATCGCGGGGGCCGTGCAGGCGCTGAGCGCCCAAATCTCCACGTCGTCGATGTTCCAGCCGCAGTACGTCCAACTGCTGTCGGTAATGCCCATGGTCCAGCGGACGTACACGGTGGCCTGGTTATCGGCGACCGCCGACATGTCGTACGATTGTTGGGACCAGGCCTGCTCGTCGAGCGTCGTGGTGGGGTTCGTCCAGAGGGTGGTCCAGGTGGAGCCGTTATTGCTAACGCGCACATAGGCATGGTCGTAGGTTGCGCTCTCCACGCCCAGCCAGCGCCAGAACTTGAGCGCCACGTGCGTGAGACCGGTGCAGTTGATCACGGTGGTGGTCAAGTTCGTTTCGGACATGCTGTTGGTGTAGCCGCCGCTGAGGTTATAGCCGTAGACGTTGGACCCGGTGTACCCGTTGGTCGGATCGGCGCCCCCGTGGTCGCCGGCGCCGCCGGTGGGGTGGCCCCAGGCCCACGAGCCCAGCGTGGTCCAGCCGGGGTTGGTGTCCATGTTCCAGCTATAGACGACGTGTGGCGCGCCAACCTGCAACGAGACGCTGCGCGTGGTATCGCCCTGGTGGTTGGTCGTGTTCGTGAATGTGACGGTGTCGGCGTAGCCTCCGATGCCGAGCGCGTTCGCGTTGGCGTTGATCGAGACGGTCACGGTGACCGACGCTCCGCCCGCCAGACTGCCGGACGCGTTCGTCAGCGACACCCAGCTCTGCGTCTTGGTAACCTGGTAGCTAAACGCCGTCGTCCCCGCGTTGTGCAACGTGTAATCCACGCTGCTGGGCGTGAACGGCCCGCCCGGATCGCCGATCGACGACAAGCCGGTCGACGGCGTGACCTGGAGCCCGTTCGCGTATGGGTTCAGCGTGTCGACGTACAGGATGCCCGTGCCACCGGCGTCGAGCCAGTTGCTTAGCCGCGTCGAGCTGGTGCCGCCCCCCGTCCACGACCGGTAGAACCGGCCGTACCAGTCGCGCATATCCGAGGAGCCGCACGCAGAGGCCCCACCATGCAATTGCCCCAGCACGCGGTGGTTTTGGTCGAAGAGCGGCGAGCCAGAGGAGCCCGGCTCGGTCACACCCTGGTTCGTCGCGGCCGGCAACCAGTTCACGCGCAGGTGCGTGCCATCGCCCGGGGAAGTATCGCTGTCGTACGTGCTGGTGAAGGTCGCGTTCGGGGAGAAGCTGATGCTCTTTTCGTCGCAGTTCGGATGGTGAATCCCCACGATGCTGCTCGCCTGCACGTCGCGCGCGTCCCAGCCGGCGAACGTAACTTGCCACGCCGAGTTGGGCGGTTGCGAAAGCTGCACGAGCGTGAAGTCGGAAGTGGCGTAATCCGCCCGCAGCGTCGAGCCGCTCTGATACGTGCTCAGCGACCCGCCGCCATGCGCCCCGCACGTCGGACTGAAGAAGTTCCAATACACGACCAGCGACGCCGCGTTACTGGTCGTAAGGCCGCAGTGATGGGCGGTCATGAAGTACGGCGTCTGGTTCTGCGCGGTGTTGTTCACCATGAACCCCGTGCAGAACGCCGAGCCCCCGGTGGAGATCACGCCGATAGCCGGAATCTCGTTCCGCCAGCCGTCGGCGCTCGGGCAAATCACGTCAATCTCGCACGAGCCGGCCTTGTCGCCCGCCAGCTCGCCGAAACCGCGGTAACCGACGTTGATCGACGTCAGTTGCAGGGTCAGCTCCTTCTCAAGCGCGCGCGGAATCGTGACCTCCACGATGATGTCGTCCGAGAGTACCGCCGCCGTCCAGAGCTCCCCGTGGTCGGCGTTGTTGAAATCCGTGTACGGCTCCAGCGCATAGCTCCCATCGGCGGCATAGATCCAGAGCTGCCCGCCGGGCGGCATGTAGTAGGCGCCGAACCCGAGATTCAGCGACAGCGCGCCGGCCGACGTGATGCGCAGGTGCCACTGACGCGTCTTCGCGTCGAGGTCCTTCCAGATCCCGTCCGTCGCGGGCGAAATCAGCACGTCATTCGGGATGGCAAACCGCGGGGCCTGACCTTGGCTCTCGCGCTCCAGGTCTTCCGTCCGCACCGCGGCCAGATTCGGAAGCGGTACCTGCACCTGTGGCACGGCCGACAGGCCAAAGTCGGCGCCGCGCGCCGCCCCGACGGGGACCACCGTAACCGTTACCAGTAAAGCGGCGATGGTGATGCCAAACAAACCGGTCCGTGACATGATTCCTTCCTTCGTCCGGCTGGCGGCCAACCCGGCCGTCCCGCACGGGAGCAAAAAAAGTCGGCCCGGACCAGGCGCGCGCCGGATCCGGCCGTTGACGTGCGACGCTCACGTCGCCTTCGCTACGCCTTCTCCGCGTAATATCAGCACTCCCAGCGCAACGAGAAGTGCTGCACAAATACAGAACTCGGGGAGTCCGGCGATGCTTCACCTCTCCCTCGAAGGTCAACGCCAGCGCGTCTGCAAGCGCGGGCGCCGTGCGATGGCCCGGGCTTGCCAGCGGGCGCATCGCCCTAACCCACTTAAGATAGTCGCAAGAGCAGAACGATTCAAGCGCGAATCACGCCGCCGGCCGAACCTGCGCGCCCAACCAGTGCGCTGAAGCCTGTGGTCCGAATCGGCCTTAGATCGATTCGCCCGTAAATCTCCAAGCCCGACGTCCACTTCCGCCGAACATGCTCGGTCGGAGGACCACAGCTTCCGCCCTCGAGCGCGCCCTCATTGTGTCGTCGTGCCGATCAGCCCGACGAACGGGTCGATGTCCGCAAACGTCACGCGCCCATTGCCGTCGCAATCGCCGTTCAACCAAGGGCAGGGCGGGTGCGTCCAGGCGGACTCGCCGCTGAGGGCTTGAACGAACAAGTCGATGTCCGCAAAGGTCACCCGGCCGTCGCAGTTCATGTCGCCGCGATGGACGACGGTAAGCAGCGCGGCGTTGCTGGTCGCATCCCCGCAGTCGTTGCCCACCAGGCAATCATAGCTCCCCGCGTCGCCGCTCGCGACCGACGTAATCGTATACGAGTTGCTCGTCGCGCCGTCGATGCTGCTCCCGCCCTTGCGCCACTGGTAGCTCAGCGGCGATGTACCGACGGCCGTCACCGTGAATGTGGCTGACTGCCCGATGCACTTCGTCTGACTCGTGGGCTGCCCGGTGATCGTCGCCCCGGCGCACATGTTGAGTCCCCAGATCTCGACGTCGTCGATGTTCCAACCGGAATACGGCCAGGCGCCGTTGCCGACCTGGTAGCCCCAGCGCACCCAGACCGTCGGCTGATAGTCCGCAGCCGCGGATATGTCGTAGGTTTGCTGCACCCACGCCGCATCCTGAACGGCCGTTGTTCCATTCTGCCACACCGTCGTCCAGCTCGTTCCGTTGTTAGAGACCTGGATAATGGCGTAGCCGTACGGCTGGAAGTCCGTGTTTAGCCAGCGCCAGAAACGCAGGCTCGTCTGCGCCGAGTAACGCAGATCAACCGGCCCCGCCGTCACCCACCACGGGCCGCCCGCTGCCGTCGCGTAGTTTCCGTTCAGGTTCACGCCGTAGACGTTCGCGCCCGTATGGCCGTTATTCGGGTCGGTGTGACCAAACGCGCCGCCGCCCTGCCCGGTGGGATGCCCAAAAGCCCATTCCCCCTGCACCGGCCACCCGGGGCTCGTGTCCAGGTTCCAACTGTACATCGGGTGGGGCACGCCGACCTGCAGCGAGACCCCGCGCGCCGTATCGCCCTCGTGAGTCGTGGTGTTGGTGAAACTGACGAGATCCGAGTACCCGCCACTGCCGAGCGGGTTGGCGGTCGCGTTGATCGAGACGGTCACGATGACGGACGCGCCGCCCGCCAACGTACCCGAGGCGTTCGTGAGCGACAGCCACGGTTGCGAATTGGTCACCTGGTAATCGAACGCGGCGGTCCCCGCGTTGTGGAGCGTGTAATCCGCGCTGACCGGCGTAAACGGGCCGCCCGCGTCACCGCCAGAGCTGAACGCAACGGCCGGCGTCACCTGCAGGCCGCTGAGCGGTCTGCTGAGCGTGTCGACGTACTGCAGACCCGTGCCGGCTGAATCGAGCCAGTCGCGCAAGCGCGTCGTGGGGCTGCCGCCACCGTTCCACGAGCGGAAGAACCGGCCGTACCAGTCGCGCATGTCGCTGGCACCGCAGGCCGAGTGGCCGCCGTGCAACTGCCCGATGATACGGTGGTTCTGGTCGAACAGCGGCGACCCTGACGACCCCGGCTCCGTCACCCCGCGGTTCGGATTCGTCTCCCACGTCACCCGCAGGTGCGTCCCGTCGCCCGGCGTGCTGCTGCCGTTGTACGTGCTCTCATACACCGGGTTGTTGGAGAAGCTGATGCTCTTTTCGTCGCAGTTCGGGTGGTGGATCGCCACGACGCTCGCCGGGAGCTGGTCGCGCGCATCCCAGGCGGCGTACGTAGTACCCCACGTTGGATCCGGCGCCTGCGAGAGCTGCACCAGCGTAAAATCCGAGTCCTCCCACCCCGCCCGAAACGTCGCGCCGCTCTGGTGCGTGCTCAACGACCCGCCACCGTGCTCCCCGCAGGTCGGGCTGTAGAAGTTCCAGTACACCACCAGCGACGGCGCGTTGCTCGCGCCGATGCCGCAGTGATTCGCGGTCATGAAATACGGCGTCTGGTCCTGCACGGTGTTGTTCACCATGAACCCCGTGCAGAAGAGCATGCCGCCCGTCGAAATGGCAGCCACGGCCGGAATCTCCGTCCGCCAGGGGTCGCCCACCGGGCAAATCACGTCGATCTCGCAGGAACCGGACTTGTCCCCGCCCGCCAACTCCCCAAACCCGCGGTACCCCACGTTGATCGAGGCCAGTTGCAGGATTAGGTCCCTCTCCACGGCCCGCGGAATGGTGACCTCCACGATGATGTCGTCCGAGAGTACCACCGCGGTCCAAAGCTGGCCGTGGTCCGCATTGTTGAAGTCCGTATAGGGCTCCAGTGCGTAGCTCCCGTCGGCTGCGTAGATCCAGAGCTGCCCGCCCGGCGGCATGTAGTAGGCCGTGAAGCCCAGGTTAACGGACTGCGCGCCGACCGACGTGATACGCAGACGCCACTGACGCGTCTTCGCGTCGAGGTCCTTCCACTCCCCATCCGTCTGGGGCGAAATGAGCACCGGGTTCGGAATCGCGAATCGCGGCGCTTCGCCGTGGCTCTCCCGCTGTTCGTCCTCCGCACGCACCGCCGCCAGATCCGGGCAGGGCACGCGCACCTGCGGCGCCCCGGACAGGCCATAGTCAGCCCCGCGCGCTGCCTCAACGTGCACGACCGTTACCGCTGCCAGTAGAGCTGCGACGGTAACGCCAAACAAACCGGTCCGTGCCATGATTCCTTCCTTCACACGGCTGGCGGCCAACCCGGCCGCTTCGCGCGTGCGTACATAACGTCGGCCCGAACCGTGCGCGCACCGTTGACCTGCGACAGCCTTCGTCGCGCCTATTCCCACACGTGCTTTCGCCGCAAGGGCAGCACTCCCAGCGCATTGAGATATGCTGCGCATGACACAAGCGTGCACGGCTTCCCGGTGCTTCGCCGCTCCTTGTCAGACCAGCGCCCGGCATTATGAGACGCCGGCGCCAATCCACAAACTGACTCTGCCGCTACCTATCCATTTGCGAGCATACCGAGCGAAGTGGCGCAGTTCAAGTACGAATACCCACGCTGCATGACAGGGCAACCGCATTCTCGGCANNTCGGAGAATGCGGTTGCCCTGCGCTGCATGACCCTGCCGCTCCCCCCCGCGCGTCGCGGCGACTGCCCGGTTCGCCCGATGGCGCCGCCCGGCAGCATCCGCTATAGTGTCTGCCGCGATTCAGGTACTCGGAGCAGTCGAGATGCCCAAGCAACTCCTCACCGCCGCACAAGGAATCCACGACCGGCTTATCGCCTGGCGCCGCCACTTTCATGCCCATCCCGAGCTCGGCGAGCACGAAGAGCAGACCGCGCGTTATGTGGCCGATGAGCTGCGCTCCCTGGGCTACGAGCCCCGCGAGCGCTTCGGCGACACGTTCGGCGTCGTCGCCGACCTGCGCCCGCCGGCCGCCTCGTCCGGCGCTGGTCCGGCCATCGCCCTGCGCGCCGACATGGACGCCCTCCCCATTCAGGAAGAAACCGGCGTCGATTACGCCTCCCAGAAGCCCGGGCTCATGCACGCCTGCGGCCACGACGCCCACGTGGCGATGCTCCTCGGAGCCGCACAGCTCCTCGGCCAGCGCCGTGGCGACCTAAGACGCGGCGTGCGGCTTATTTTCCAGCCCGCCGAGGAAGGCCCCGGCGGTGCAGCGCCCATGATTGCCGGCGGCGTCCTCGACGGTGTTGAGGCCGTTTTCGGCCTGCACATCTGGTCCGAAATGCCCTTGGGGACGCTCGGCACTCGCCCCGGGGCCTTCATGTCGAGTACCAACCGCCTGCACGTCGTCGTACACGGCAAGGGCGGCCACGCCGCCATGCCCCACCAGTGCGTCGATCCGGTCGTGGCGGCAGCGCAGATCATCATGGCGTTGCAGACCGTCGTTAGCCGCGGGATCGCGATGACGGATAGCGCCGTGGTCTCCGTCACGTGCCTGCAGGCCGGCAGCGCCTCGAACATCGTTCCCGAGTTCGCGGAGTTACGCGGCACGGTTCGCACGCTCAGTCAGGCAACCCGCGCGACGGTGTTGGCGCGCATTCGCCAGCTCGCCGCCGGCGTTGCCGCGGCCCACGGGGCAACCGCGGACATAACGCTCGAGGACGGCTACCCGGCGCTGGTCAACGACCCGGGGATCGTGGACCGCGCGTTGCACGCCGCCCGCCAGATCGGCTTCACGCCGGACCAGCTTCTCACTTTGCCCGCCCAGGCCGGCGCCGAGGACTTCGCCTACTATGCCCAGAAGGTGCCGGCCGCATTCCTGTTTCTCGGGGCGCGAAACGAGGCGAAGGGGTGCGCATACCCGCACCATCACCCGCGCTTCAACATCGACGAAGACGCGCTGCCGCTTGGCGCAGCCCTGCTCGCGGCCTTCGCCAACGCCTGATCCAGCCGCCGAATAGACCGCGCACCACTCCGCGCAGCCCGCCTTGGCCGCGCCGGAGATGTTAGCATTGTGTTAGCATAGAACGACGAAACCGAGCCCGGCGGGTCGGTCCGGACCACAATATATTGTCATCGCAACGGTCTTGATCGCAACTAATTGTATGTTATCGACTTATGCGAAAAGCGATTATCTTGCGCATTACTTTTGACGACCACAACATCTTGAGCTATTATCAAGGTTGCCCCACTAAATGCAGGTCACGCCTGTGGCCGTCAGCATTGGTGCCGCAACTCGGCCGCGCGACTCGAAACGGTACCTCGATACCTGGTGAGGTTGGTCGGACACGCTTCCGGAAATGGAGTTCTCGGATGCTGGACATCGCACCGAAAAATCCGACGCGGTTCACGGACGAGCCGACCCTCGCCGAAAACGGGCGCACCGTCCTCGAGGCCCGTTACCTCAAGAAGAACGAACGCGGCCAATGCGTGGAATCGCCCGGCGAGCTTTTCCACCGCGTCGCGAAGACCATCGCCGACATCGAGCTGCTCTACGGAGCGACCGAGATCGACCGGCGGCATCGGGAGGATGCTTTTTATCGGATTATCGCCAGCGGCGCGTTCATGCCCAACTCCCCCACCCTCATGAATGCCGGGCGCGAGATGGGGATGTTGTCCGCTTGCTTCGTTCTGCCTGTCCGCGACTCGATCGTGGACATCTTCAACAGCATCAAGCACACCGCCCTTATTCAGAAGGCCGGCGGCGGCACCGGTTTCGCCTTCGACGAGCTTCGCCCCACCGGTGACTTCATCAGGTCCAGCGGCGGCAGCACCAGCGGCCCCATCAGCTTCTGGCGCGCGTTCAGCGAGGCCACCAACGCCATCCAGCAGGGTGCCTTCCGCCGCGGCGCGAACATGGGGATGATGTACGTCCACCATCCCGACATCCTGAAGTTCCTGCACGCCAAGCAGGACCTGAACCAGTTCACGAACTACAACATCTCGGTCAAGGTCACCAACGACTGGATGGAGGAGTTCCTCGCCGATCCCAACTCGGCCCACGTCGTGCGCAACCCCAGGAATGGCAAGTCCTTCGTCATCCCGCGCCAGATCGCCATCTGGAAGTACACGATCCACGATCTCATCGAAGTCGACTGTGTCGAGCGCGTCAGCCCGACCGGACGCGAACGCTATTACCGCACGCCGCGGCTCACCGGTCCCCTGCCGGAGGCCTGGCAGGGACGTGTGTACACGAAACGCGACGTCTGGGAGATCATCGTCACAAACGCCTGGCAGACCGGCGAGCCGGGGGTGGTTTTCATCGACCGAATTAACGAGGATAACCCCACGCCGCACATCGGCCGGATCGAGGCGACCAACCCTTGCGGCGAGCAACCCCTCCTGCCGTATGAGGCGTGCAACCTCGGCAGCGTGAACCTGGGCCTGTTCGTCAAGGACGCCTGCACGCCGGCCGCGGACGTCGACTGGGAGCGGCTGCGCGAGGTGCTCCAGGTCGCGACGCGCTTCCTCGACGACGTCATCGACGCGAACAACTATCCGCTCCCCGAGATCGAGCAGATCTGCCGGGGCAACCGCAAGATCGGTCTCGGCGTGATGGGCTTCGCCGACGCGCTCTTCAAGCTCGGCGTCGCGTACAACAGCGACGAGGGCGTCGCGTGGGCCGAGCGCTTCATGAAGTTCCTGAACGACGAAGCCCACGCCGCCAGCGAGCAACTCGCCCGCGAGCGGGGCTGCTTCCCCAACTGGCAGGGCAGCCGCTGGCACACGCAGCACAACCGCGTCATGCGGAACGCCGCCGTCACGACGGTCGCCCCCACCGGCACGATCAGCATCATCGCCAACTGCTCCGGCGGCATCGAGCCAATGTTCTCGCTGGCCTTCATGCGCAACGTGCTCAAAGGCCAGCGCCCCGGCGAGCGGCCGCTCATCGAAGTGAATGAGACCTTCTGCGACATGGCCCAGCGGCGCGGCTTCTATTCCGAGGGGTTGATCGAGCGCCTCGCGCGCGACGGCACGCTGGCCCACAGCGACGAGGTTCCCCCGGACGTTCGGCGCGTCTTTGTGTGCGCCCATGACATCTCGCCCGAGTGGCACATGCGGATGCAAGCCGCGTTTCAGCGGCACTGCGACGCCTCGATCAGCAAGACGATCAACTTTCCCCATGACGCCAACCGCGACGACGTGGAGCAGATTTTCCAGCTTGCATACCGGTTGCGCTGCAAGGGCGTGACCGTCTACCGCGATGCCTGCCGCGAGGAGCAGCCTATGGCCCTCAAGACCGATGTGGATGATTGCGCAGCCGTCGGCGAAGCTCCGGCTGCGGTCGCGAACAAGGGCAATGGCGACGCGCCCAACGCCCGTCACGACGATGAGCCCGTCGCAGAAGTCCCTTGCTCGACCTGTGCGCCGGACGCCGCCCTCCCGCCGCCGCCGCCCACACCTTACATCGAGCCGCTGGACCTGCCCGAGATCGTCAGCGGTCTGCGTATCCGGCAGATGACGCCTTTCGGCAACATGCACGTGAAGATCACCGTCGATCCGCGGGCCGACCGCGAGCTGGAGGTCTTCGCGCAGCTCGGCAAGGGCGGCGACGTGGCGAACAGCGATCTCGAAGGGCTGTGCCGCATCGCGTCGTTGTGGCTGCGGGCCGGCGGCAGCCTGCGCGCCCTCATCAAACAGTGGGAAGGCATCGGCACGTCCATGCAGATTCCCACGCGGGCCGGCCGCATCATGTCCCTGCCCGACGGCCTGGCCTGCGCACTAAAGAAATACATGAAGGCCAAGGAGCGGTTCGGCCTGCGGGCACTGCTGCTGGGCGAGATCGACCTGGCCGAGTTGGACAACCCGAATCCGCCGCCTCATCACCCGGAAACGACGCCGATCGACCGACCCGTGCGGCCCGGCAACGGCAACGGCGGACACAACCACGCCGAAACGCGTCCTGTCGAACGCCGCGCCGATGCCGTCATCACTCGTCCCGCGCACCGCGTCGCCGCGCCCGCCAGGCGTTCGCAAACGCCCAAGGCGGTGCACGACGGCGGTGACGCGAGTGAGGACGGCAATGGCCTTGCCGGTTTCGGCACCGATGCCGCCGTTGCGGTCGCCGAGGTCGACGAAGTCGACGAGCTTACGGAGCAGGTCGAGACCGTCGCCCTCGTCCAGACGCGCACCGAGAGCGTCGTGCTCGACGCCGCCCCCGTCGCGGCCCCTTCTGCGGCCGAGGTCCGCGCGCTGACGGCCTGCGACCTCGCCGCCGTGCTGGGCGAGGTGAAGCACGGGCACGATTCCGCCCCGTTCTACAAAGTGTTGTGCCCGGAATGCGCAGAGCCGCTGCTGCGGCAGGAAGGCTGCCGCAAATGCCCGACCTGCGGCTGGTCGGCGTGCTGACAAACGTCGCTCGCCAGCGTGCAACGACGCGCGGCTCATAAGCGTCCGGTACCCGGCGACGATTCGTTCGGCACCGGTCGCGCGGTTCCGGTTGGACGAGCCCCCGTCGCGCGGGTATATGGGGGTATGCCTCCAACCGCCGCGTCAGCGCAGGCCATTCTCGCCGACCTCAACGAGCCGCAGCGCCAGGCGGTCACGCACCGCGACGGCCCGCTGCTCGTCATCGCCGGGCCCGGCAGCGGCAAGACTCGCGTCATCACGCGTCGCGCCGCCTACCTCGTGCACTCAGGCGTCTCGCCGCACAACGTCCTCGCGATCACGTTCACCAACAAGGCCGCCGACGAGATGAAGCGGCGCATCGAGACGCTGGGCGTCGCGCGCGGCATGTGGATTCACACGTTCCACGCGCTGGGCGCCCGCCTGCTGCGGGAGTTCGGCCCGCTCGCCGACGTGCAGCCGGGCTTTTCGATCTACGATGAAGCCGACGCGCTCCGCGTCGTGAAGGAGGCGCTCGAGGTTTGCGACGTCAGTGAGGAGTTCCTCAAGCCGGACACGGCGCGCGAGCGGATCAGTGCGGCCAAGGGTCGCCTGGAGACGCCGCGCGATGTCGAGGCCCGCGCGGACTGGTATGAGCAGCAGGCCGTGGCGCACGTCTACGAAGCGTACGAGCAGCTCCTGCGCCGCCGCAACGCCGTCGATTTCGACGACCTGCTGATGCGTGTCGCGCTCGTCCTCGGTGAGCACCCGGAAATCGTCGAGCGGCTGAACATCCGCTTCCGCTACGCGCTCATCGACGAGTACCAGGACACGAACCACGCACAGTACCTGATCGCCCGCTACCTCACGCAACACCACCGGAACATCTGCGCGACCGGCGACCCCGATCAGAGCATTTATGCCTGGCGCGGGGCCGACATCCGCAACATCCTCGAATTCGAGCGCGACTACCCCGACGCGGTTGTCGTCCGGCTCGAACAGAACTACCGCTCCACCGGCCACATCCTGCACGTCGCCGCGCAACTCATCCGTGCCAACCGCCGCCGCAAGCACAAAGAGCTCTGGTCGGAGCTCGGACCCGGCGAGCCGATCCAGGTGTGGCGCTTCGCGGAGGGGTACGACGAAGCCGAGCGCATCGCCGAGACCATCGCCGAGCTGCACGCGGCCGGCCGCTCCTACAGCGACTTCGCGATCTTCTACCGCATCAACGCGGTTTCGCGCGGCCTGGAGGAATCGCTGCGCCACCGCGGCATTCCCTACAAGATCGCCCGCGGCGTGGAGTTCTACAACCGCAAGGAAATCCGCGACGTGCTCGCGTACCTGCGGGTGCTCGTCAATCCCGCCGACGAGATCGCGCTCCTGCGGATCATCAACACACCGGCGCGCGGGATCGGCAAGACGACGATCGAACGCTTGCGGACCCACGCCGAGCAAGCCCGCCGCGCCGCGCCCACCGGCGACGGCGGCCCAACACTGCTCGACGTCCTGCGCGACGCCGAGCACGTGCCCGGCCTTGGCGCCGCAGCGCGACGGATCGCGCCGTTCGTGGCGCTGCTGGACCGCTTGCAGGCGGCCGCGGACCTGCCCGTCTCGGAGGCCGTGAGCACCGTGCTGACGCAGTCCGGCCTGGAGGCCGATCTGCGCAAGGAGCACGATGCGGGCGGCGAGGATCGCCTGGCGAACGTGCAGGAACTGGTCACCGCGGCCATTCGCTACGAGGAGGAGACCGAGGAGCCCGCGCTGCGGGACTTCCTCAACCGCGTCAGCCTCGCCAGCGATCAGGACCAGGTGGACGAACACGCCGGCGTCGTCATGCTGATGACGCTGCACGCCGCGAAGGGCCTGGAGTTCCCCGTCGTCTTCCTGGTCGGGCTCGAGCAGGGCTTGCTCCCGCACGAGTGGGCCTTGCGGGCCGACCGCGAGGTCGAGGAAGAGCGGCGGCTCTGCTTCGTCGGCATCACCCGCGCCCGCGAACGGCTGTACATCTCCCACGCCGCCGAACGTGTGATCCGCGGCACGCCCACGCCGCGCAGCCCGTCGCAATTCCTCGCCGAGCTCGACGACGGGAGTCTGGTCTGCGAGGACTTGTCGGCCGCCCGCGGCGCGCCGGACCGCGCATCCATGATCGAGGGCTTCGTGCCGCTGGTTGAGGACTTGCCCCCGGAGGAGGCCGCACGTCTGGTCCCTAAACGGCGTCTGCGCGACCGTCCAGCCTCCGACGAGGTCGAAACCGATGTGGCGTCCGGCGAGACCTCTGATGAGTCCGCGCGTCGCTGGCCGCGTCGCCCGAAACCGGCCCCGCCGCCACCATCCACCAGCACCGCGCCCTACGCCGACTGGAAACCCGGCATGCTGGTCCGGCACGAGCGCTACGGCGTCGGGCAACTGCTCTGGATCCGCCCCGGATCAGGCAATACACGCGCCGGCGTCAAATTCGCCGGCTACGGCGAGAAAACGCTGATCCTCGAGTTCTCCCCGATCCGCAAGCTGGAGCGCGGGTAGAGCTACCCGCGCACCAGCCGCGCCGTAACTACCCGCC
Organism: Phycisphaerales bacterium; assembly: GCA_003162245.1. GTDB lineage: Bacteria > Planctomycetota > Phycisphaerae > UBA1845 > Fen-1342 > Fen-1342. Next base: position 48,328 of record PMMM01000171.1, on the reverse strand, counting down.
GACGCCTACAGTCGCTCCGCGAACACCTTCTGCGCCGCGGTCACGCCGGCGCCGATGTTGAACTTGTGCCCCAGCTTGTAGAGGCACTGCTCCAGGGCGCCGATCGCCAGCAGCGTGTCCATGTCGTCGATGTAACCCATGTGGCCGATGCGGAAGATCTTGCCCTTGAGCTGGTCCTGGCCGCCGGCCGACTCGATGCCGTACCGCTTCTCCAACTCGTTGCGGAGGTCTTTCACCGCGATCCCCGCCGGCGGACACAACGCCGTCACCGAATCCGACGGCGACTTGCTGAACACCTTCAGCCCGATCGCCTCGCCCGCGGCCCGCGTCCCGGCCGCCATCGCCGCCACGCGCTTCCACACATTCTCGATCCCCTCTTCCAGCAGAATCTCGAGCGCCTTCACCAGCCCGCGAATCAGCAAATGCGCCGGCGTGAACGGCGTGTCGTTCTCCTTCGCCATCTTGCGGGCCTTCGTCAGATTCAGATAGTAAGCGTGCTGGCCCTTGTTGTTCTCGATCACGCCCCACGCCCGGTCGCTCACCGCCAGGAAGCCCAGCCCCGGCGGCAGCATTAGCGACTTCTGCGCCCCGGTGATCGCGACGTCCACGCCCCACTCGTCCGGCTTCAGCGGCAACGCCCCAGCGGACGTGATGCAGTCTGCCAGCAGCAACTTGCCCGCCCCGCTCGTGACCTTGCCGATCGCCTTCAAGTCGCACGCCGTCGCCGTCGACGTCTCGCTGTGCACGACCATGACCGCGGTGATCGCCGGGTCCTTCTTGAGGAAGTCCGCGACCATCTCGGCCGTCGGCGCCGTCCCCCACTCGACCTTCTGCCGGATCACGTTGATGCCGTATTGCTGCGCGATCTCGCCCCACCGCTCGCCGAATTTCCCGGCCTCCATCGTCAGCAGCTTCGACCCCGGCGGATTGCAGCCCACGATCCCGGCCTCGGCCGCCGCCGTCCCGGAGCCCGTGATGATGATCACGTCGTTCTTCGTGCAGAGCACCTGCTTCAGCTTCTCGGTGGCCTGTTTCATGTACCCCTTGAACCAGTCCGTCCGGTGGTGGTGAAACGGACGGGCCATCTCGATCAGCACTTCCTCGGGGACCGCACACGGCCCCGGCGTAAAAAGGCGAAACTTCTTCATGGCTTGAGACCTCGCATGTTTGGACTCGTACCGGCGGTGCCGCCGTAGCAGTCGGATATGCTAACCGACCGGCCGGCCGGTCGCGAGCGCGGTTGGGTCGCGCGAGTCCGAGGCCGGCGAAGCGCCACCTGGAAACCTCGCCCGCGTCGGCTATACTGCCCGTTTTACGTCCCGGACCAAGGCGCGACTATGGAACTGCGCGAGCTGCTGACGCCGGACCACATTCGGGTGCCCCTCCACGCGCCCGACAAGATCGGCATCATTACCGAACTAATCGATGTCCTGGCCGGCAGCGGTGCCCTCAGAAACCGCGACGCCGCTCTCGAAGCCCTGCTGGCGCGCGAGTCGAAAGGGACGACCGGCATCGGATATGGGCTCGCGATCCCGCACGCCAAGAGCGACGGGAGCGACCGCCTGCTGATCGCCGCCGGCAAACCGGCGGCGCCGATCGACTTCCAGAGCCTCGATGGCCGTCCGGTGACGTTCGTAGTGCTCTTGATCAGCCCGCCCGACCAGCCCGGCCCGCACATCCAGGCGCTCGCGAAGATCAGCCGCCTGATGAACATCGAAGATTTTCGGACCGCGGTCGACAAGGCCGCCAGCGCCGAGGCCCTGCACGAGGCGATCGTCGCCTTCGAGGCCAACGACATCAAGAAGGCGTAGGGCCCGACCGCGCCTTATCGGCCAACCACCCCAAGCCCGTCGCAGTCTCTCCGTTTTTTGTCGCTCTCTCGCCCACGGCGTGACCCACGCCCCCACATTCGGGGACCCTGTCAGTCCGCCGCACGCACATCCGGATTTTGCCACCTCTCCCGGCGTATAGTCCGGTGAACCAACGCTTGTCTCTCCTGACAGATTGTCTTGCGAACCCGAGCCGGGCCGGTCACCCAGAGTGGCCGGCCCGGTGTCGTTGTGGAGCGATCACGCGGCCCCACACGCCACGGGAGGGCGAAGCTCCTGCTGAGCCGCCGCCTGGCAGAGCGACGCTCCCGCTCCGCCGTCCGCCGCCTTCATTTCCGCCGCCCGCCGCGTAGAATGCCCGGCTTGGACATTCTCCGGTCTGCAACGCAGAAAGGCCGCATCGTGACCCGAACCGCCGCCCAGGTCCGCCAGGACTTCATCGACTTCTTTTGCCAGAAGCACGGCCACACGTTCGTGCCCAGCTCGCCGGTCGTCCCGCACGACGACCCGACGCTGCTCTTCGCCAACGCCGGCATGAACCAGTTCAAGCCCTACTTCCTCGGCACCGAGACGCCCAAGCACCGCCGCGTCGTCAACACGCAGAAGTGCATCCGCGCCGGCGGAAAGCACAACGACCTCGACGACGTCGGCCACGACACCTATCACCACACCTTCTTCGAGATGCTCGGCAACTGGTCCTTCGGCGATTACTTCAAGAAGGAGGCGATCGCCTGGGCCTGGGAGCTGCTCACCAGGGTCTGGGGCCTCGACAAGACGCGCCTGCACGCGACGTACTTTGGCGGCGACCCCGCCGAGGGTCTCGACCCCGACCTCGAAGCCCGCGACCTGTGGACCGAGACCCTGCGGCGAGATGGTGTCGACGCTTCGCATGTCCACCCCGGCGACAAGAAGGACAACTTCTGGGAGATGGGCGAGACCGGCCCCTGCGGCCCGTGCAGCGAAATCCACATCGACCTGACGCCGGAGAAGAACGTCGGCCAGCTCATCAACGCCGGCGACCCGCGGATCATCGAGATCTGGAACCTGGTCTTCATTCAGTTCAACCGCGGCCCCGACGGCAAGCTGACGCCGCTGCCCGCCAAGCACGTCGACACCGGCATGGGCTTCGAGCGCGTCACGGCGATTCTCCAGGGCCACAACAACAACTACGCGACCGACGTCTTCGTCCCCATCATCCAGGCCATCGAGAAGATCAGCGGGTACACGTACGGCACATCAGAGCCCCGAGCGCAAGCGACGGGTTCCGCATCCGAGCCCCGAGCGCCAGCGACGGGTTCCCCAACCGAGCCCCGACCGCAAGCGACGGGTTCCCGGACGGATCGCGGTTCACCGAAAACCCACTCGCTCGCGCTCGGGGCTCGGACAGCGGGCGCGCCGACCGACTCCAATCGCTACGCCGCCTTCGTCCCCGGCGACATGCGGGCCGAAGCCTGCCGCGTGATCGCCGACCACGTCCGCACGCTGACTTTCGCAATCACCGACGGCGCCGTCCCCGACAAGGAAGGCCGCGGCTACGTCCTCCGCCGCATCCTCCGCCGGGCCGTCCGCTACGGCTGGCAATACCTGAACTTGCACGAGCCATTCCTGTGCCGGCTGGTAGACATCGCCGTTGACACGATGGGCGAAGCCTTCCCCGAGCTCCGCAAGAACCGTCAGCACGTGAAGGACGTCCTGCGCGAGGAAGAAGAGTCGTTCGAGCGGACGCTGGACCGCGGCCTACAGCTTTTCGACCAGGCCGTCGCGGACGCGTGCGGAAGGGCCTTCGCTGCCGGGCACGGCGGGCAGTTCGTGATGGCCTCGCGTGGGGAGCTTGGAGGGTGGAGCATTACGATCCACCCACCGGTGTCGCCGTTGCCGTCGTCGTCTCCGGACGACCTCTACCTTCCGAATCTCGACCGAGACACACTAGCGGTGCTCAAGCCACCGCCCGTGGTTTCGGCTGAGGATGCGTTCAAACTCCACGACACGTACGGTTTTCCGATCGACCTCACGCAGGTCATGGCCCAGGAAAAAGGCCTCACCGTCGACATCGGCGAGTACGAGCGCCTGATGGAAGAGGCCCGTGAACGGGCCCGGGCGAGCCGAACCGACCACCCCGTGGCCGTCGCCAACGTTCAGCAATACGGTCCTACGCAATTCACCCGCACCGATGGCCCGGTCGATTCCCGCGTCGTGGCGATTCTCACGGGCCGAAGTCTTGGAATCGACGCGGCGACCGTTCCGGAAGGGGAGCCCGCCGTGCTCATCCTCGATAGGTCACCCTTCTACGCAGAGAAGGGCGGGCAGATCGGGGACGTGGGCACGATCACGAGGCCCGATGCGGAGTTCGAGGTAACCGACACCCAATGGCAGGGCGAGGTTATCCTCCACTATGGAATCTGTCGGAGAGGCACATTTTACGCAGAGAATAAGTGGCGACATCACGCCGACAAGGACGCATATTTCCGTGTGCTCACCATCGTAACCCCCGATGTGCGCCAGCTCACGATGAAAAATCACACCGCCACCCACGTCCTCAACTGGGCCCTGCGCGAAGTCCTCGGCGAACACGTGCAGCAGAAGGGCTCGCTCGTCGATCCGGAGAAGACGCGCTTCGACTTCTCGCACCCCAGGGCCATGACGCCGGAGGAGATCGAGCGCGTCGAGCAGCTCGTCAACGACAAGATCAAGGCCCGCCTGCCGGTCCACTCGGAGGAGGTCGAGCAGCAGCAGGCCCTCAAGATCGCCGGCCTGCGAGCCGTCTTCGGCGAACGCTACCCCGACCGCGTCCGCGTCCTCTCCGTCGGCGCCCCCGTCGCCGAGCTCGTCAAGAACCCCGACAACCCGCAGTGGCGCGACGTCTCCATCGAATTCTGCGGCGGCACGCACGTTCGCAACACCGGCGACATCGAGCATTTCGTCATCGCCAGCGAGGAAGCCGTCGCCAAGGGCGTCCGCCGCATCGTCGGCCTCACCGGCGACGCCGCCAAAACCGCCGCGGCGGCTGGCGAGGCGCTGCTCAAGCAGGCCACGGCGCTAGGCAAAGGCCCGCCCGACGCGGTGCCCGACGGGCTCGCGGCGCTTCAAACCACGCTGACGACTGCAACGCTCTCCGCGCGGCACCGCACGAAGCTGCGGGGTGCGATCGAACAGCTTCAGAAGCTCGCCAAAGAGCAGCAAAAATCCGACGCCGCCGGCGCCGCCGACGTCATGCGTCAGAAGGTGACCGAGCTGCTCGCGCACGCGGAGAAGAAGGGCGACACGACGATCGTCGTCGCCGAGATGCCCGACGTCCCGATCGACCAGCTCAAAACCGCCGCCGACATGCTCAAGCAGAAATGCGGCTCCGCGGCCGTCCTCTTCGGCGTCCGCGTCGCGCCGGTCGAGGATGAGCCGGCCAAGGCGATTCTTCTGGCCGCCATGACCCCCGACCTCATCAAGAAAGGCCTCAAAGCCGGCGACCTCGTGAAGGCCATCGCCCCCCTCGTGAGCGGCGGCGGCGGCGGCCCCCCCACCATGGCCCAAGCCGGCGGCAAGAACCCCGAAAAGCTCGCCGAGGCGCTGGCCGCTGGGCGAAAGTGGCTTGCGGAACGGCTGTAGGCGACGGTGGCCTCGCGGCTTGACCGCGGCATCGCTTGGGGCGAGGATTGCAGCGTCCGAGACAGCTCAGCCAAGCCGGGCGGAGCCTGAAATGCTCAAGCGAGTCGACATTCAGAATTTCCGGTGTCTTTCGAGCGTCCGCGCCGAGTTGCGCCCCCTGACAGTGCTCATTGGTGAGAATGATACGGGCAAATCGGCCTTTATTGCCGCGCTGCAGACTGTTTTTCGCGGAGGAAAACTGCCGACGACGGACCATTGGCGGCTCGACATGAGCCAAGCGATAAAGATAATCGCCTGGTACGGTGGAGTACCTTTTCAGATCGAGAGGGACCCGAGCGACAGACACCATTACGTTGTGCGCGGTCCGAAGTGCGATCTTGAAAGGCAGGTCGAGACTTTCGAGCTGCCTTCGACCGGACCAGTGATGACAGCTCCGGGGCAGAAGGACAAAGACCCGGCGCCGACCTTGGGGGCGCACGGTGAGGCTGTTCCGACGCTCATCGACTATCTTCTGCGTCGAGACCGTGAGCGATTCAACGCCTTTGTGAGCGCCCTGCGCGGGTACGTACCCGGCCTACTCGAGGTCAATGTGCCTACTCCCGATCCGGCCACGCGTAGGCTGGACCTCAGGATTGACTCTGGTCTTGAGATTCCCGCCGACCGCGCATCCGTCGGTGTGCGTCTGATGCTCTTCTTCGTGGCTCTCGCGTACCACCCCTCGCCGCCCAACATCATACTCCTCGAAGAACCCGAGAATGGCGTCCACCCGCGCCGGCTCGCCGACATCATGAAGCTGCTCCGCGACATCACGAAGGGCGTTCACTGCGGCCACCCGGCGCAGGTCATTCTGACGACGCATTCGCCGTACCTGCTCGACCACGTCAATCTCGACGAGGACCAGGTTCTTGTCTTCCGCCGCAACGACGACGGCTCGCGGAGCTGTGACCCCGTCGATCGCGAGCGGCTTAAGGCGTTCCTCGACGACTTCATGCTTGGGGAGGTTTGGTTCAACGAGAAGGAAGAAGGGCTCATCAAGAAGCCCGGGGGATGAGGGGATGATCAGGCTACGCATCGTCGGCGACGGGGAACGGGACGCGGCGACGCTGCCGTCGCTTGTGAGGGGCATCCTTCGGGCCGATTTCACGGCCCATGCCGCCTCGTGGCCCCGCCTGCACCGCGGCCAGAAGAAAATCAAGGGCTACGACCTCAAGGGACACGCTCTGAAGCTCGTCTACCTCCTCACGGAGGCGCGGCAAGCCCGCTTTGACGGCGTCGTCGCGACCGTTGACGCCGACGAGCCCCGGCGAACCGAGAAACTAAGGCAACTGAAGCTCGCCCGCGAGGCGGACCGAAGCCGGGCCGCGCCGCTACCCGCCGCGCTCGGCGAAGCAATCCCACACAACGAAGCCTGGCTGCTCGACGATCCGGTCGCTGTGCGTGAAGGGCTGCAATTGGCCCCCGACGCGCTGGTTCCAAACGTGCGCGAGTGCCCGTACCCAAAGACAGCACTCGAAGACCTGCACCGGCAAAGCCCGCGCGCCCCTGAAACCGCGCTGGACGTCTGGCCCGACATCGCCGCACGTGTGGACGCCACCCGCTGCAATCACAAGCAAGAAACCGGCTTCGCGGCGTTCATCGGCGAAGTGGACGCCGAGCTCGGCCCACTGTTTGCACAAGCCGGCTGACGATCGGTGCAGCACGGTCACCCCAGGGGGCCGCACAGTCCTGCGCGGGCCCTCCGTCACGCACCACGCCCGCGTGCCGAGCACGCCACCCGCTACTCCCGCGCATACCCAATCCGCCCCAGCGACTCGCGAATCTCGCCCAGGATCGCCGGGTCGTCGATCGTCGCCGGCACCTTGTACTCCGCGCCGTCCGCGATCCTCTTCATCGTCCCGCGCAGGATCTTGCCCGAGCGCGTCTTCGGCAGCCGCCCCACCACGACCGCCTTCTTGAACGACGCCACCGCCCCGATCTTGTCGCGCACCATCTTCACCAGCTCGCTGACGATCTCCGCCTCGGGCCGCCGCACCCCGGCCTTCAGCACCACCAGTCCGACCGGCACCTCGCCTTTCAGCCCGTCCGCCACGCCGATGACCGAGCACTCGGCCACATCCGGGTGCGCCGCCAGCACTTCTTCCATCCCGCCGGTCGAAAGCCGGTGCCCCGCGACGTTAATGATGTCGTCGATCCGGCTCATGATGTACAGATAGCCGTCCTCGTCCTGATAGCCCGCGTCACCCGTCAGGTAATACCCCGGATACCGCGACAAGTACGAATCCACGTACCCCGCGTCGTTCTCCCACAGCGTCGGCAGGCACCCCGGCGGCAGCGGCAGCTTCACGACGATGTTCCCGGTCTTCCCCGGCGGCACCACGTCGCCCGCCTCGTCGAGAATCCGCACGTCGTACCCCGGCGACGCCTTCGTCGGCGACCCTGGCTTCACCGGCAACATGCCGAGGCCCATGCAGTTCGCCGCGATGCCCCACGCCGTCTCCGTCTGCCACCAATGGTCGATCACCGGCACGCCCAACCGCTGCTGCGCCCACACCAGCGTGTCCGGATCGCACCGCTCGCCCGCCAGGAACAGCGCCCGCAGGCTGCCGAGATCGTACCTCCCGATGTGCTTCCCCTCCGGGTCCTCGCGTTTGATCGCCCGAAACGCCGTCGGCGCCGTGAACAGCACGTTCACCTTGTGCTGCGCGATGACCCGCCAGAACGCCCCCGCGTCCGGCGTGCCGACCGGCTTGCCCTCGTACAGGATCGTCGTGCAGCCCGCCAGCAGCGGCGCGTAGACGATGTACGAATGCCCCACGACCCACCCGATGTCCGACGCCGCCCAGTACACGTCGCCCGCCTGCACGTCGTAGATGTTCTTCATCGTCCATTGCATCGCGACCGCGTGCCCGCCGTGGTCGCGTACGACGCCCTTCGGAATGCCCGTCGTGCCGGAGGTATAGAGAATGTAGAGCGGGTCGGTGGCCGCCAACGGCACGCAATCGACCGGCGTCGCGGCCTTCATCGCCGCTTCCCAGTCCAGATCGCGCCCCGGCATCAGCGCCGCCGCCGCCTGCGGACGCTGCACGATGATGCAATGCTCCGGCTTGCTCGCCGCCATTTGGATCGCCTCGTCCAGCAGCGGCTTGTACGGAATGACGCGCTTCCCCTCGACGCCGCACGACGCCGACACGATGAGCTTCGGCTTGGCGTCATTGATCCGCGTCGCCAGCTCCTTCGGCGCAAACCCGCCGAACACGACGCTGTGGATCGCCCCGATCCGCGCGCACGCGAGCATCGCGATGAGCGCCTCCGGCACCATCGGCATGTAGATGACGACGCGGTCGCCCTTGCGAACCCCCTGCTGCACCAACGCGCCGGCGAACCGTGCGGTCAGGTCGCGGAACTCGCGGTACGTGAAGCTGCGGAGCGTCCCGGTCACCGGGCTGTCGTAGATCAGCGCTGCCTGGTCGCCGCGCCCCTGCTCGACGTGCCGGTCGAGCGCGTTGTAGCACGTATTCAGCTCGCCGCCCACGAACCAGCGGTAGAGCGGCTTGCGCGAGTCGTCCAGCACGCGCGTCCAGCGCCGCGTCCAGTGGATGGCCTCGGCTGCGTCGCCCCAGAAGCCTTCCGGATCTTGCAGCGACCGTCGATAGGCGGCGTCGTACTGCGAACTGCTCATGCCTCATGCTCCAAACCGCCGCCGCAGGGTCGCTGGTGGCCGGTGCCGTTGCGGCGGCGCAACACGACCTTAACACGGTACGCAGGAAGCCCTTGCGCGAGCCCCGATCTTACGTGCGGATGCGGCGCCGTGCAAAGAACCATCGCACACGCGTCGCACGCCGAGCGTGCGATAAGAGCACGCCGGATTGACACACGGCCGCTCGCGCGATTATAATAGGACGTGAAGTGGAAAGAAGGGCGCCTCCCGGTCTGTAGGGCACGCTGGGTTGTGGTCGTTGGTGAAGGACCGGGCAATGGCGCGGGGGTGAACCAGTCCGTGTCGCGCGGACGGTGTTTCGCAAAGCATGATCAGAGTCTCACGGTTTGTAGTGCGTACAAGAGCGCGGCCGCATGTCTAGGCCGGCGGGCTATCGTTCGGTGCGCGCAAACCAGGTCAAACGGAGTCCGCTTTGCGGCGTACGCACCATCGGGCTGCGTCGCGGAGTGGGAGTAGGCGTAGCGCGAGGGGCGAGGAGTATCTGTAAGCTCGCTGACTCATCTTAGTTACGCCATCGGCTTCGCCCCCGAACGCCAGGACTCATAGGCCGAGTCCGTGCGGCGAAACGCTCCGGACACGGTGTCGGCAAGACGGGACGGGCCGATAGGCCGGCATGCGGCTGTCGACCGCGGTGCGCGGGAAAGATCTTCGCTTCCAACGCTCACCCTTTCCCGAGCGGCGCGACTGGACAACCGGCGTCGGCCTATTCTTTTGCGCCAGCTACTCCATCCCCGGCGGCAGGCTGACCGCGGGCCCCGCGCGCGCTCGGGTGGCCGCCTCGAGCAAGTACGTCGCCAGCGCGGCCCAGATGCAGGCGAACGCGACGCCCTGTGTCCACCGAAAGGTCTCCCCGAACGCGAACACGGCCAGCAGGAAGTGACCGGTGGGGGTCATGTACTGCAGGAAGCCCATCGTCGTGAGGCGCAGCCGGCGCGCCGCCTCCGTGAACCACAGCAGCGGGGCCGCGGTGACGACGCCCGCCAACAGAAGCAACCCGTCCACCCTCAGGGCCCCGTGCCCGAAGCTGATGGTGCCGTGCGCCATTTGGTACGCGAGGTACGCCAAGGCCAGCGGTGCGAGCAACGCCGTCTCGACCGTGAGGCCGACCAGGGCGTCGACCTGGGCGATCTTCCGCAACAGACCGTAGGACGCGAACGTCCCCGCCAGGAACAGCGCCACGCCCGGCAAATGCCCGCCCGCAAGCGTGAGATACGCCACGCCGGCGGCGGCGAGTCCCACGCTCAGGAGCTGCCAGCGCCGCAGCCGCTCGTGCAGAAAAACGAACCCCAGCACGACGTTCACGAGCGGGTTGATGAAGTACCCCAGGCTGGCCTCCAGCACCTGGTCGTGCGCCACGGCCCAGATGAATACCAGCCAGTTACCCGCGATCAGAAGGGTGGTCGCGCCCAGCGTGACCACGTTCCGCCGCGACCGCACGGCCGCGCGCGTGGCCCGCCAGCCGCCCCGTAGCGCCATCAGGATCAACAGAAACGCCAGCGACCAGATCACCCGATGGCACACGATCTCCAGCGGCGGGACCTGCCGGATCGCCCGGAAGTAAACCGGAAAGAACCCCCAGAGGCCGTAGGCCGCCACGCCGTAGAGCACCCCCGCACGGACCCGCCCCCGCGTTGCCGTCCCAGCGACGGCGGACCCGGCAGCAACCGGCACGTCGGCCACCAACTCATCAGCGCCCATGAGCTGCGCATCATAGGCGCATCGTCGAGGCTTCGCCGCCGCGCCGGGCGGTTGCCTGAACGCTTACTCGTTCAAGCAAGTCTCCGCTGGTTCAGCGTTCGCCGGCTGGCTCATCACCATCTCATCGCCCTCCGGCGACAGCCTGCCGTTCAAGGCAGGCGCCTCTTCGCGGCCCGCTTCCCGTGCGGACCCCACGTACGCCGCAATCCAGCGTGCCAGGGCGCGGACGCGCGTGTCAAACCCGGCCTGCCGGCGCTCGAACTCGGTTCGCCGCACGCCCATCCGACGCTCCTGAGCCGCGAGCTCCTCAGTCCGGCGTTCAATGGCCCGCTCGCGGCCATCGAGGCGTGCGAGCTCCTGCTGAACGTTCGCCGCGTTCGCCTCGAGCTTGGCCTGCCAATCGCGCAGGCCCTGCTCGCGCCGCGCAGCCTGTTCCTCGCGTTCCGTGAGCAACGCCTGCCGGCCCGTCAGCGCTTCCTGGCGCTGCGCGAGCTCGGCCGCCTGAGCTTCCAGCGCGCCCCGCCGTTGCTTCAGCTCCTCGTTTGCCGCGCTCGCCGCCCGCTCCTGCTCCTCCAGCTTTTGCGCCCGTAACGTCAGGGCCGTCTTCTGCTCTTCCAGCTCGCGCGCGAGCGCCGTCCGCCGCTGCTCCCAGTCCGCCCGCTGGGCCTCAAACTCGCGGCGATGCTGCGCCAATTCCTCGGTCGCGCCTTGCAGCGCCCGCTCGTGCTCCTGCACGCGCGCCGCCCAGGTTTCCAGCTCGGCCTGGCGCGCCTCGCTCGCCCGGCTGCGCTCCTCCAGCGCCGCGCTGCCGTCCTGTAACGTGCGCGCCTGCTGCTCGAGGCGGTCGCCCCGCGCGGTCAGCGCCCGGGTTCGCTCGTCCAGATCGCCGGCCCGCCCCTTCAGCTCGTCTTGCAGAGCCTGGAGCGCGACCCGTCGCTCGTCCACCGCCTGGGCCTCGGCCGCCAGGCCGCTGGCCCGCGTGTTCAACTCAACCGCCCGCGTATCCAGTTCCTGGCGGCGCTCGTTGAGCTGTTGCGTGAGCGCCGCGAGGTTGTTGCCCCGCTCCTCCAGGGCCGCGGTCCGCGCGTGCAGGTCCCCCTCGCGCGCCTCCAACGCCTGCCGCTGGACCTCCATCTCCTCCTGGTGCGCCTGCAGTTCCGCCGCGTGGTGCTCGATGTCCCCGGCCAGCGTTTCGCTGCGCCGGCTCGCTTCCTCCAGCTCGGCCGCCCGCGCGTCCACATTCCGGCAGCGCTGCTCCAGCTCTTGCGCGCGCTGCTCCAGCTCCGCCGCACGCGGCGCAATGTCGTCGCGCAAACGACGCAACGCCTCGGCACGCTCGGAAAGATCGTTGCACAAGCGCTTCCAGCGTTCCGACCGGCTGCCCGGGGGCCGCTGCGTCTTGCGCAGCCCGGTGCCCGGCGCGGGCGTTGTCAGCACAAAGCCCACCGCCTCAGTTGGAGTTGATGCCATGCTCATCGTGCACCTCGCGGCTCTTTGCCGCTGCGCTCCTTTCGGACTCGCGCAGAGACCACCATCTCCCGCGCGCTCCGCTCGCGGCTGTCGCAGCAACCGCCCTGCGGAGGGTGCATCGTCCGAATCGTGCGCGGTGTTAAGCAGCTTCAGCCGGCATCGCCCCGGCCGCTGCGCCCACCGTTTCCCGCCGCCGCCCGATGCCGATAACATTCGGCCAACCGCAGCGGTCACCTGAGCCGCGACCGCATCGCTCCAGACGCCGGAGGCGCGCACATGATTCCGAAGCGACTGCGAGTCGATTTCCCGGGGTCCGGAGGGCAGTCGATCGCCGGCCGGCTCGACATCCCGGCCGATGAACCGCTGGCCTTCGCCATCTTCGCCCACTGCTTCACGTGCACCAAGGACTTGAAGGCCGCGACGTGGATCGGCCGCGAATTGGTCGACCACCGCATCGCCGTGCTGCGCTTCGATTTCGCCGGCCTCGGCGAAAGCAGCGGCGACTTCGCCGACACGAACTTCACCTCGAATCTCGACGATCTCGTCGCCGCGGCCGATTTTCTCCGCCGCGCTTATCGGGCCCCGCAAATCCTCATCGGCCACAGCCTGGGCGGGACCGCCGTGCTGGTCGCCGCGGCGCGCATACCGGAGACCCGTGCCGTCGTGACGATTGCCGCCCCCAGCGAGACCGTGCACCTGGGCGAGTTCCTGTCGCGCCAGGCCCCCGACCTTGCCCCGGACGAATCCGCCCAAATCGAGGTGGCGGGCCGCCCCGTGCGGATCAAGGGCCAACTCCTCGACGACCTGCGGCGACAAGACATCCGCCAGACCATCGCCGACCTCGGCCGGCCCTTGCTGATCTTCCACTCCCCGGACGACGACATCGTGCACATCGACCACGCCCGGCGGATCTTCGACGCGGCCAGGCACCCGAAGAGCTTCATTGCGCTCGACGGCGCCGATCACCTGCTCATGGCGCGCGAGAGCGACGCCCGCTTTGTCGCGGACATGGTGGCCACGTGGGCAAGACGCTATGTGACCCCCCGGCCCTAACGACCCGCGCCGAGCACGTTCTGCTCGTACCACCGCACCGTGTTGGGCACCCCCACCTCGTACGGCACCGTCGCCTTCCACCCCAGCACGCGCCGGGCCTTCTCCGCCGAAAAGTACGACCGCCGCCCCATCAGCCACACCGCGTACCGCGTGACGAACGGCGGCTTCGCCCATTTGAATGCGTGGCCCAGGCATTCCAGCACGAACCCCACGCAGTACGCCGCCCGGTACGGCGCATGCCTCGTCACCGGCGGAGCCCCAATCGCGCGCGCCAGCAAGTCAAAATACTGCTGCTGTGTGATCTCGCCGTCGTTGCTGCAATTGAACGCCTCGCCGTTGCAGTCCGCCCGCCCGGCCGCCGCGACCGCCGCCTCCGCGATATTCCCCGCATAAACGACGTTCAGCCGGTTGTCGCCCGGCCCGAGGATCTTCGCCTGCCCGGCCTTGATCATCCGGTACAGCCGGGCGATCGTCGTCCGGTCGCGCTCGCCGTAAATCCACGCCGGCCGGATCACCGTCAGCTCGATCCGCCCCGCCTTGTACGCCTCCCACGCAATCCGCTCCGCCGCGATCTTCGACCGGCTGTAGTACGCCCACTTGTAGAGCTTGTACCCCAGCTCGAAGGTCTCATCGACCGTGCCGTCTTTCGTGTGGTACCCGTAGCAACTGATCGAGCTGATGTGCACCAGCCGGCGGACCTTCGCGGCCACCGCCGCCTCGACGACGTTCCGCGTCCCGTCAATCGTGATCCGCTGGAAATCCTCCCACGGCCCCCAGTCGCCGACCTTCGCCGCCGCGTGATAAAGAACGTCCACCCCCGCGCACGCCCGCTGCAGCGACGCCGGGTCCGTGATGTCCCCGTCCGCAAACTCGACGCCTTGCGTCTGCAACCACGTCCGGTCGCTCCCCCGCCGCACCAGCACGCGCACCGGCATGTTCCGCTTGCGAAGCTGCTCGACGATATGGCTGCCGAGCAATCCCGTCCCACCAGTGACCAGATTCATGGTCTGTTCCACTCGCGTAGTCTAGCGCGGACGAGCGAGCAGCGCCGCCGCATGATCCGCGATCTGCCGCGCGCTCACGCCGCACAGGTCCAGTATGTCATCCGCCGTCAGCGCCGACTTCGGTATCCGCTGGCAACACAACGTATCGACCCGCACGCGGCACGTCCGCGCAGCGATCTCCGCGACCGCCGCCCCCACGCCGCCGCCGTAGTTGTCCTCCGCCACCAGCGCCTGCGCCCCCGCCCGCACCAGCACCTCCATCAGCCGCTCCGCATCGATTGGCAGGCAATACGCATCAATAACCGTGGCTCGCACGCCCTGCTTCGCCAGCAGGTCCGCCGCCCGCAGCGCTTCGTGCACCATGTACCCCGCCGCCACCAGCGCGAGGTCGTCCCCGCCGCGCACCACCTGGAACCCGCCCGGCTCGAAGCTCGTCTCCTCGCCGTACAGCAGCGGCACGTCCGGCCGGTGCGTCCGCATGTAGCACATCCCCGGCTGCTCGACCATTAGCCGCGTGAGCTTGTACGCCGCCAGCCCGTCCGCGGGGTGAAACAGCCAGACCAGCGGCCGCGTTCGGTCGTCGCTCCGCACCGCCGTGTAGGCCCGGAAGTACGCCACGTCCGCCAGCGACATCTGGCTCGGCCCGTCGGCCCCCAGCGAACACCCCGCGTGCGACCCGACCAGCTTGATATTGGCCCGCGAGATGCTGGCCAGCTCGACCTGGTCGTACGTCCGCGCGAGGAACTTCCCGAACGAGTTCACGAACGGGATGAACCCCGCCGCCGACAGCCCCGCCGCCGTCGACACCAGGTTCTGCTCGGCGATCTTGCCCTCAAAAGACCGCTCCGGGTACGCCTTCCCGAAGATGTCGGAGAACGTCGAGTTGCCCACGTCGCCGTCGAGCGACACGACCTGCGGAATCAGGTCCCCCGCGACCTTCAGCCCCACCCCGTACGCCCGCCGCGTCGCCATCTTCCCCTTCTTCAGCACCGCGCCGAGCTCGACGCCCTCCATCGCCTCCGCGAACGTCGGCCACACCGCCTCGCGCGGGTCCTTTCGCTGCGGCGATCCGCCCTGCGACGGCGCCGGCGGCCGGCCCAAATCCTCGCCGCCCGTGTACGCCGCCACCGTTTTGTCGAGCGACGCGTACGCCGCCGGCAAATCCGCCATCGTCAGCGGCTTGCCGTGCCAATTGCCCTTGGTGAGCTGCTCGACGCCCCAGCCCTTGATCGTCCGCGCGACGATCCCCAGCGGCCGCTCAGTCGTGCCGACTTTGGCAAACGCCGCCGCCAGTGCGTCCGGATCGTGTCCGTTCAGCTCGATCACGTCCCACCCGAACGCCCGCAGCTTCGCCGCCAGCCGCTCGTGCGACTGCTGCGGCGACACGTCGGCCGCCTGTCCCTGTTTGTTCGCGTTGAAGACCGCGCAGACGTTCGTCAGCTTGTGGTCCATGACGAAGTCGGCGGCTTCCCAGATTTGCCCCTCGCGCGACTCGCCATCCCCGATCAGCACATAGAAGCGCCGGTCCCGCCCATCCAGCCGCGCCCCCAGCGCCAGCCCCGCCGCGACGCTCAACCCCTGCCCGAGACTCCCCGTGGCGGCATCGAAAAACGGAAACCCCTCCGCGGGGTTCGGGTGCCCATCGAGCACGCTGTCCCGCGTGCGAAGCTGGTCCAGATCGGCGATCGTCAGCGGCTTCGCCGCGGCCACGCTTTTGCCCACGGTCCCGCCCAGATCAGCGTATGCGGCGTATATTATCGGAACCGCGTGCCCCTGCGACAGGACGAGCCGATCCGCGTTCCGGTTCCACGGGTCCGCCAGGTCGTACCGCATCTGCCGGTACATCAGGTACGTGACGATGTGGGCCAGCGACAGCCCGCTCGACGGATGCCCCGACCCCGCCTTCGCGGTCATCTCCACCACCAACTTGCCCAGCTCCGCCGCCTTCCGCTGAATCGCCGCCGCCAGCGCCATACCCGCACTCCCAACCACCAGCCCATCGCTTGACGCCCCCGAAGGAGCGGGCAGTCTAGCGAGCGGCTACATGGCGGGCAAGGCGGCCGACGGGTTGGCGCCGAGCCCCAAATCTGCGATACTCAGGGGCTCGGAACTCGTGGACGAACGCTGACCCGCCGCCCCGGCGGTGATGAAAGGCTGGAAACGTCATGCATTACCCCCATCGCATCAGCAAGATCAAACGCAAGCGCAAGTGCGGCTTCCTCGTACGCATGCGCACGCACAACGGCCGTAAGCTCATCAACCGTAAACGCCGCGCCGGCCGCCAGGTGAGCGTCGCGTAACGGGTCGGCTCTGTGTCGCCCGCTTTCCGCCAGGCGCCGCCTCCTCTTCTTCACGCGCCGCCCCGGCCTTGTGACGACCCCGCCACATTTGTATAACGCTGTTGAGCCTCAGCGCCCGTAGCTCAACTGGATAGAGCATCGGCCTTCGGAGCCGAGGGTTGGGGGTTCGAATCCCTCCGGGCGCGTACCTCCACTTGTCGCGGCTGTGTCGCCGCGCGTCCCCCGGGGCTTGGCGCCCTGGAAACCCGCTAGCGTCCGCGGTAGGCTGAGCGCGCATGATGTCGTCACAAGGCGTCCAGGGAACAACGGGGTCACGATGGGGTATTGTCATGCCTGAAAGGGAGCGCGGGTCGTTCGCGGCGGAGGCGTCGGACACGCAGGACGAAGAGCTGATCGGGATGGACCTGCTCCGCGCCTGCGAGGGCGCCGCGCTCAACGTCTTCCACTGGATCGGCAAGGGCGATAAGGAGGCCGCCGACGCCGCCGCCACCGACGCCCTCCGCGGCATGTTGAACCTCACCGACATGTGCGGCACCTGCACCATCGGCGAAGGCATCAAGGACGAGGCCCCGGGCATCTTCGTCGGTGAGAAGCTCGGCACCTGGCGCGAGGGGTCCCCCGTCGTCAGCATCGCCGTCGACCCCATCGACGGCACCACCCTGACCTCCAAGGGTCTCGCCGGCGCCTTGACGGTCATCGCCGCCGCGAAAAGCTCGGGCGCCGATCACCGCACCCTGGCCGCGATCCCGAGCTTCTACGTCGAGAAAATCGCCTTCGGACCCAAGGTGCGCGAAGGCACCGGCACGGTCCGCGTCGGCGCCCCGATCGAGCAGAACCTCGAAATCGTCGCGCTCAAGCTCGGCAAACGCGTCCGCGACCTCGTCGTCTGCCTCCTCGACCGCCCACGCCATCAGAAGCTCATCGAGGACGTCCGCCGTACCGGCGCCGCCATTCGCCTCATCGGCGACGGCGACGTCGCCGCCGCCATCGCCCCCAGCGATCCCGACAGCGGCGTCGATCTGTACATGGGCATCGGCGGCTCGCCCGAGGCCGTCGTCGCCGCCGCCGCCATCCGCTGCATGGGCGGCGAGATCCTCGCCCGCGTCTGGCCCCGCGACGAGGACGAGCGCAAGCAGCTCGAGGCCGACGGCCACGGCGACCTGATGAAACGCATCTTCACCACCACCGATCTCGCCGTCGGCGAGGACATCGTCTTCGTCGCCACCGGCATCACAGACAACACGATGCTCCGCGGCGTGCAGGTCAACGGCCACATCGCCGTCACCTACTCGGTCGTCATGCGGGCCCACTCGCGAACCGTGCGCTACATCAAGGCCTTCCACGACCTGACGTACAAGACGATCCATCTGGCGAGCACGTCGCAGCATACGCACCTGTAAGCCCGCGCCGGCGACCGCCGAGGATTGTCCCCCGAGCTTCGACGCGCCCCCGTGCTCACTTTGCCGGCGGCGCGGCTCCGCCTGCCTCCTCATCCGTCAGCCGGAGGAAAATGTCCTCCAACCGGCCGTCGATCGCCGACTGCCGCCGCAGCTCCGCCAGCGTCCCCAGCGCCACCAGCCGCCCGTGGTGAATGATGCCGATGCGATCGGCCATCTGCTCCGCATCCCCCAGCGTGTGCGTACTCATGAACACGGTGCCGCCCCGCTCGGTCAGCTCGCGGAAGATGTCCTTGATCGCCCGCGCGGTCCGCGGATCGAGCCCGACCATCGGCTCATCCACCACCAGCACCCGCGGCGTGTGGATCAGGGCCGCCGTTAGCGCCAGCTTCTGCTTCATCCCGTGGCTGTACGTCTCGCACAGATGGTCGAGGAACTCATCCATCGCCAGCCGCCGGGTCAGCTCGGCCAGCCGCTCCTCCGCGAGCTGCTCCGGGACCCCGTACATCTCACGCGTGAACCGTATGAACTCGCGCCCGGTGAGCTTCTCGTAGACGAACGGCTGGTCGGGCACGTAGGCGAGCTGCTGCCTGGCCGCCGGGCCGTCCTGCCGCATCGAGCGGCCGCATACGCGGATCGCCCCGACGTCCGGCCGCAGCAGCCCGATGGTCATTTTCAGCGTCGTCGTCTTCCCCGCCCCATTCGGCCCGAGAAACGCGAACAGCTCGGACGCCCGCAACGACAGCGTGAGGTCCTTCACGGCGACCTTCTCGCCGAAGGTCTTCGTCACGCCCTCAATCTCCACGGTGGCCTCGGGCACCGGCTGCTCGGACGTGGGTTCGCTCGTCATGTGCCCGTTATTCCCCGCCTGCGGCGTCCCTGTCAAGCCGCCCCGCTTCCCAGTCCACCGCGACCGACCTTTTGGCCCGCTCCAGGGCCGCCTCGTCGTACGGCTCGTCCAGCAGGACCAGCCGCCCCAGCAGCGGCACATCCACCTCCTGCCGCAGGACCCGGCCGTCCTCCGCGACGTAGGCCGTCGCGCTGCCGCCGTCCACCACATAGGTCTCGACCGGCTGCCCCTGGTGCGTGATGGTCGTCTTGCCCGTCACGCGGATCACGATCGGCTCCAACTCCACTCCGCTGTCCCGGAGCTGCGGCAGAATGTGCGACAGCGGATCGAGCAGCTCCAGCCGCCACCTCTGACCGACGTGCAGGTCGGGCAAGCGGTCGAACGGCCGAATCACGTCGCCCAGCGCCGCCGGTGCCCCGGCGTCGAGGATGAAATCGCCGCGCTGCGACGCGACCTGCCAC
Organism: Phycisphaerales bacterium; assembly: GCA_003162245.1. Lineage (GTDB taxonomy): Bacteria > Planctomycetota > Phycisphaerae > UBA1845 > Fen-1342 > Fen-1342. Next base: position 28,948 of record PMMM01000171.1, on the reverse strand, counting down.
CGCGCGGCGAACTCCCCGGTCGACATCGCCGCGCCGCGGAGCGAGATCGGCAGGCCCAGCCCGAACATGCTGAACTCCAGCTCGTCGACCCGCAGCTCGTTGGCGCGGTAGGTGATTTCCGTCTCGACCCGGACGCGCGGCACCGCCATGCCCCCGGACAACCGGATCGGCCCCAGTACCGTCGTCGTCACGACCTGCACGATGCCGCCCACCGCCTTGCGATGGCTCCGCGTCCAACTACATCCCACGGGCCAGCCGTCGGCGTGATAGATCCCCACCTGCACCTGCCGGCGCTCGCCCGCTCTCAGGAGCTGCGCTTCCGACGGCGGCGCGTCATCGGGAAACCACCGCGGCAGCACGTCCTGCACAACGATCGCCGCATTCGCGAGCAGCATCGCGGCGACGGACAAAATGCCGATCCACCGGTTGAGCATCCGCTTAGTATCGTAGCCCGAGCGCGTCGCGTTGACACGTCAGCAGCGCGGGGCCCGCCGGGTGTGACTATTCTCTGTGGGCGCGGGGAATTCTGCGGGGCCGCCGGGGACAGGGTTTACTGGCCGGCGCGCCTCCAGGCGGGCTCACCGGGCACGGGTTGGTGGGGCCGCCGCGCAGGCTGGATCCGAACATCGCGCGGGCGTACCGGTGCGACACCAACGGCAACCGCGTGTCGTCCGCGGGCGGCAAGGACAGGAAACACGCGTCTGCCCCGTTCGCTGGAAATCCCGCTTCTGTTCAGCGGCGACGGAGGTGCACCAATGGCTGAAACCACGAGCGCGATGCTCCCCCGGTTCCTGGACAAGCGCGCCTTCGCTCTTCTGCGCGCTCGGCTGCGTTTGTCGCGCCGCGAGGGTCGGATCGTCGAGTGTATTTTCCGGGATGACGAGGAATCGGCCATCGCTTGCCGCTTGGACATATCCCCCCACACCTTGCGGACGCACGTCGAACGCCTCTACCAGAAACTGGAGGTCACCAGCCGGATGGAGCTGGCCATCCGCCTGCACGAGTCCTTCCTGGCGCCGGTCTGCGAGCCGCGCAGCCCGCTCCCGCCCCTTTTGCAGCCGGTACGCGGCTGGCCGCTGTCGGCTCCGGAGCTGACAGCTCAAGAACCGACTGGCGAGGGCGGCTGCTGCCGTGTTACGCTGTTATGGGGTGGTAGTCTGTGGTGCGTGCGCCCTGCAGCACATTGGCACGGCGCGGAGGAGTCGTTGCGGGTTTTGGCGCCGAGGCACGACGACCAGCGCGGCGCCTCGCGAAAAGGAGGAGATGGCAGATGTTGCCCAAGCCACTGCAAATGCTGAAGATTTGTCGCCACATCAGGTCGGCCCTTCGCGCAGGCGGCGTCCTGCTGCAAGCCGGCGCGGGCGGATGGCTGGTGTGCTTGCCCGTCGCGCTGCTGGGATTCTAGGGTTCGCCCGCGGTTAAGGGTGATGATCCTGTAGCTGATGGCGCTGAGGAGGTGGTCAAGCCCGAGGTCGTTAGCGACACCCCGACTCACCTCGAGATCAAAGACGGCACCTGTAAGGGCATCGACAAAAACGCCGATGGTGTCCTGGCGGACCCTGACGGGAATCCGCTCGCCTGGCCGGTGTCGTATACGTCTAACAATTGGCAGTTCACCTTGTACATGTACGCCGGATCCCTGAGCCTAACCCCCCCCCTCCCCCTCCCCCTAACCAACAACCGGTTGCGAGGAACGTCGTGACCGGCATGAATGGCGTTCACAAGGTTGCGCCCCATCCCCCCGGCGACAAACCGGACAGCCCGCTGCCGATGATCACTACAAACCCGACGAAGGTCACGTTTGCGAGCGACGCGCCGGTAAGGACGGCGGCGCATGGGCAGGTGCTCCATAAAGGGGATGGCCACATGGACACGTATAGCGTCGACGAGCAGCTCTTGTTCAATCAGCAGGAGGTGGGCCAGCCCCCGGTCTGGGTCGGAAAATTGATCAGCGAATACAAGATCAAGGCGGACCACGTGACTCCGCCTCCGCCTCCGACACGATCCGTGCCGGCTGGTAAGGGGGTCGGCGCCAAGAAGGATGGACGGTCCGGATCGCAGGTGTCGTTCATCGCCGACGGCGCGGGCGGCGGCCGTTTGCACTTCGCCACCGGCGCGCTCGACATCCTCGATACGGTGGGCGGGCAGTCCGGCGGCATCGACCCGCGCTACAGCAATGATCCGGTGCTCAACAGCAACCTGGTCGTCGGGGACATGCCGCTGATTGGACGCGACCCCGACGGCGCGTTCCGGTTCGGCGGGGCACAGGTCTCGCTCACGGACCCCAACGGCGAATTGTCGTTCGCTGGCCAGCTCGGGGACTTCGTGCTGCGCGACACCACGCAGACGAATCCGGTTGACAGTTTTGCGCTCTTTGACCAACTGGCCATCACGACGCCTGCGTTATCAGCCCGGGGGGCCTCGTTGTTTTTGAACGAGTTCATCGACACGAACATGTTCGGCGCGGGCCTGTCGCCGGCCGAAGAAGCAGGGCTGGTGGGCATCGACTTCACATTCAACACACTGGCCAACCTGGCGGACCTGACCGACAACTTTACGACCTCGGCCCTGGACGTACCAGCAACGCAGTGGATCATGTTGAACGTACTGCCTGAACCCTCCGCGGTGCTGTTGCTGGCGGTTGGCGCGCTGGGCGCGGGCGCGCTGCGTCGGACGTCGTGCTAGAGGCGGTAATACGGGGATGGGGTGGCGCGCGACGTGAATGGCACGGCGCGGTTCGGATTGCGGGGCACCGCTTTCCTTACGGGCGCGGTTCGGGACGGCGCCCGCTCACGTCGTGTTCGGACGCGCCCCGCCCTCGCGTTCGGACGCCCCCCGCACTCGCGGGCGGGGCTCGGATCAGACCACAGCCCGCGGCGCCCCGCACTCGCGTGCGGGGTTCGGATCGGACGCCAACCGCGCGCCGGGCCGAAACCGGTCTTTGACCGCGCCCGCCGGCCCGAAACCGCTCCCCGGCCCCGCCGGCCGAAGGTTGCCAACAGAGGGGTAGCGCGCCGTGGCGAAGTTGGCAACCTTCACGCCGTTGCGTCCTACGCGGCCTCCGGCGTGCCAAGCCGCCCCGCCCCTTGACCGCGCGCGGGCGGGACCCCATGATCTTCGCGTTCGGTGAGCCAGCGAGGAGGCGGTCCCATCGCGTCCTTCCTCTTTCCAAAGTGGACGAACAAGCTCCGGGCGCTGATCCTCGTGGTCGTGCTCGGACTCCCCGCGTACGCCGTGCTCTTGGTGACCTACGGGGCCTCGCCGCTGGCCACCGCCGTCGGCTATTCGCCGCCGCAGCCGATTCCGTACAGCCACGCCATGCACGCCGGCGAGCTGGGCATCGACTGCCGCTACTGTCACGTGACCGTCGAGCGCGCCGCCACCGCCGCCCTGCCCCCCACGCAAACCTGCATCAACTGCCACAACAACCAGACGGGCATCCGCGTGCGGGCCGCGACCGGTTTGCCGAATCCGAAGTTGGCGGTGTTGCAGGAAGCGTACTACGGCAGTGAACGCGTGCCCGCCGGCCTGCCCATCCCGTGGGTCCGCGTGCACGACCTGCCGGACTACGTGTACTTCAACCACAGCGCGCACGTGACCCGCGGCGTGGGCTGCGTCACGTGCCACGGCCGGATCGACCGCATGGAGGTCGTCTACCAGGCCAAGCCGCTCAGCATGGGCTGGTGCCTCGAGTGTCACCGCGATCCGGCCCCAAACCTCCGGCCGCTCGAAGCGATCACGGACATGCTGTGGATGCCGCCGCCCGGCGACGCCCGCGCCGACCTCGGACGGCGACTGATGCAGGACTACAACATCCGCGGCGTGGAGTACATGCAAACTTGCTCGGTGTGTCACCGGTGAAGCACGGACCAGAACACGCTGCACTCGCCTACTGGCGTAGCTTGGACGAGCTGGCGAACACGCCGGAGTTCCAGCGTTTGGCCGGGGCCGAGTTTCCGCCGGAGTTGTGGAACCAGTTTTCAACCGGTCACTCCGGCGGCGCCTCCCGCCGGCAGTTTCTGAAGCTCATGGGCGCCTCGCTGGCGCTCGCCGGCATGACCGGCTGCCGCTGGCCGAAGGAGAACATCGTTCCCGCCACGAGGCAGCCCAACGACCGCATCCCCGGCGTCCCGGTGCAGTACGCGACGGCCTTCGAGCTTGCCGGCACCGCGACCGGCTTGCTCGTCACCAGCTACGACGGCCGCCCGACCAAGATCGAGGGCAACGACAAGCACCCGTTCAGCCGCGGCAAGACCAACCACTGGATGCAGGCCAGCATCCTCGACCTCTATGACCCCGACCGCAGCCGCAGCCCCGTGCACCGCCTGCGCGGACCCGACGGCGGCAGTGAAAAGCACCGCACGTGGCAGGAATTCGAGGCCTTCGCCCGTAGCCATTTCGCCGAGTTGCGTACCAAGGGTGGCGCCGGCCTCTGCATCCTCAGCGAGGCGTCCTCGGGGCCGACCTTCGCCGAGATGAAAACACGCCTGCTGTGCGCCTGCCCGCAGGCCCAGTGGTACGAGTACGAGCCCGTCTCCCGCGACAACGAGCGCGAAGGCACGCGGCTGGCGTTCGGCCGCTCGTACCGCCCGCATCTGCACCTCGACCAGGCCGACGTCATCGTCAGCTTCGACGACGACTTCCTGATGCTGCATCCCGCGGCCGTCCGCTACGCCGCCGACTTCGCCGCCCGCCGCCGCGCCGACGACGGCACCATGAACCGCCTGTACGTGCTGGAGAGCAACCTCACTGTCACCGGCAGCATGGCCGATCACCGCTACGCCGTGCGGTCGAGCCAGATTCGCCGGGCACTGGAGCACGTGGCCGACGATGTCGCTCATCGGCTCGGAAAGGAACTCCGCAGCCCGATCCCGCGCCCGCCCGGCTCGACGCCGCTCGACCCCGCGACCGCCGCCGCGATCGCCGACGACCTGGTCGCTCACCAGGGCCGCTGCCTCATTCTCGCCGGCCCCCAGCAGTCGCCCGAGGTGCACGCCGCCGTCCACGTGCTCAACACCTGGCTGGACGCACCGGGCCACACGCTCGCGTACACCGACGACCCGGACTTGGACCGCCCGTCGCACAGCGCCGCGCTGACGAAACTGACCGAGCAGATGAAATCCGGCACCGTCAGCACGCTCGTAATCCTCGGCGGCAACCCGGTCTATGCCGCGCCCGCGGACGCTGCCTTCGCCGACGCCCTCGCGAAGGTGCCGACTTCGATCCACCTCAGCCTGTACGATGACGAGACCTCGCGCCAATGCACCTGGCACCTGCCGCAAGCCCACTACCTCGAATCGTGGGGCGACGCCCGCGCCTGGGACGGCACGCTCAGCATCGTCCAGCCGCTCATCGAGCCCCGCTACGATGGCCGCACCGCGATCGAGCTGCTCGCCCTGCTGTCCGAGGACCAGCTCACGCGCGGCCACGACCTGGTCCGGCGCACGATCGGCGCCATGTTCCACTGGGGCACCGACTGGACCAAGCAGTGGGACCAAGCGTTACAGGACGGCGTCATCCGCGACACCGCCTGGCCCACCGTCACCCCGGCGCTCGCCATCGGCCGTATCCGCGAATACGGCGCCGGCAGCACCGAGGAACTCGTCTTCGCACCCGACTACAGCGTCTACGATGGCCGCTTCGCCAACAACGCCTGGCTCCAGGAGTGGCCCGACCCCATCACCAAGCTCACCTGGGACAACGCCGCGCTGATCGCCCCGACGCAGGCCAAGCTGCTCGGCGTCCAGAACGGCAACATCCTGCGCATCGAGCGCGGCGGCCGAGCGTTGGAGATTCCGGTGTACATCGTCCCCGGCCACGCCGAGGGCTCGCTCACGCTACCGCTCGGTTACGGCCGCGCCGCCGCCGCGGGCGCCGTCGCCGACGACGCCGGGACCAACGTCTACCCGTTCCGCACCGCGGCCGATGGCGACATCGCCCTGACCTTCCTCGTCAGAGCGACCGGCCGGCACCACGACCTCGCGACGACCCAGGACCACCACGCGATCCGCTCGCGCGTCGGCGACGACGAAACACAACGCCGCATCCCGGAATTGGTCCGCGAGGCCACGCTCGCCCACTACAAAGAGCATCCCGACTTCGCGCAACACGTCGAGCACGTCACGCCGGCCGCCGCGTTGTGGACCGAGAAGCAGTACCTCGACCACAAGTGGGGCATGGCGATCGACCTGTCGGCGTGCACCGGCTGCGGGGCGTGCGTCCTCGCCTGCCAGGCGGAGAACAACATCCCCGTCGTCGGCAAGGACGAAGTCGCCCGCGGCCGCGAGATGCACTGGCTCCGCGTGGACCGCTATTTTCGCGCCGCGAGCGAGGATTCGCGCGATCAAGGGTCCGCGCTCGTGCATCAACCCGTCGCCTGCGTCCACTGCGAGAACGCCCCTTGCGAGCAGGTCTGCCCCGTCGCCGCCACCGTGCACGACGAGGAGGGCCTCAACCTCATGGTCTACAACCGCTGCGTCGGCACGCGCTACTGCTCGAATAACTGCCCGTTCAAGGTCCGCCGGTTCAACTGGTTCTACAACCACCACGGCCCCCAGCACCCGCGCTCCCTCAAAAGCGACAAGGCGCCGGCTCCCGGCAAGCTCCGGCAGCTCGACCTCACCGACATCGAGAAGATGGCCAACAACCCCAACGTCACCGTTCGCAGCCGGGGCGTAATGGAAAAATGCACCTTCTGCGTGCAGCGCATCGCCGCCGTGAGAATCAAAGCGAAGAACGAGCGCTGGGACCGCATCCCTGACGGCCTGATCGTCCCCGCCTGCGCCCAAACCTGCCCGACCGACGCGCTCGTCTTCGGCGACCTGAACGACCCCGCCAGCCGTGTGCGCAAACTGCACGACCACCCCCGCGCCTACGCCCTGCTGGCAGAACTGAACATCAAGCCGCGTACCAAGTACCTGGCGAAGTTGACGAATCCGGCGAAGCTGCCGCCAAGCGGAGGAACGTAGCGCGCATGGCGTCCACCGTCGGCGAAATCGACAACACGCTCGACATCCCCGGCCAGCGCGCTCCGCTGGTCCTCGGCGGACACGACTTCACGTCCGTTACCGACACGGTGTCGGCCGTCTGGGAGGCGCGACGCCCACCGCGCGCCTGGTACATCGCCTTCGCCATCGCCGTCACGCTCCTGGCCGTCCTCGGCGCCATGATCGGCTACCTGGTCTTCAACGGCGTCGGCGTGTGGGGCCTCAACATCCCCAACGGCTGGGGCTTTGACATCACCAACTTCGTCTTCTGGGTCGGCATCGGCCACGCCGGCACGCTCATCTCCGCGATCCTCTTCCTCTTCCGCCAGAAATGGCGCACCGGCATCAACCGCTTCGCCGAGGCGATGACCATTTTCGCGGTTATGTGTGCCGGCATGTTCCCCGCGATCCACGTCGGGCGCATCTGGCTGCTCTACTGGGTGTTTCCGATCCCGAACCAGATGGCCATGTGGCCCAACTTCCGCAGCCCGCTGTTGTGGGACGTGTTCGCCGTCAGCACCTACATGCTCGTGTCGCTGCTCTTCTGGTACACCGGGATGATCCCGGACCTGGCCACGTTTCGCGACCGGGCGACCAGCAAGTGGAAATATTACGTTTACGGCCTGCTGGCCCTTGGCTGGACCGGCTCGTCGCGCCACTGGCACCGCTTCGAGCGCGCCTACCTCATCCTCGCGGCCCTCGCCACGCCGCTCGTGCTCAGCGTGCACTCCGTCGTTAGCTTCGATTTCGCCGTCTCGCAGCTCCCCGGCTGGCACACGACCATCTTCCCCCCCTACTTCGTCGCCGGCGCCATCTTCGGCGGCTTCGCGATGGTCCTCACGCTGGCCATCCCGGCCCGCAGCCTGTTCGGGCTCAAGGCGCTCATCACGCCGCGGCACATCGACAACATGTGCAAGGTCCTGTTGCTCACCGGCCTGATGGTCGCGTACGCGTATGGGATGGAGTTCTTCACATCCTGGTACAGCGGCAACCCCCACGAGAGCTTCATCTCCCGCGCCCGCGCCCTCGGCCCCTATGCCTGGGCGTACTGGACCATGATCGCCTGCAACGTCGTGATCCCCCAACTGCTCTGGTTCCGGCGGGTACGGACGAATGCGTGGGGCGCGTTCGCGGTCGCGATGGCCGTCAACGTCGGCATGTGGTTCGAGCGTTTCGTGATCATCGTTACCTCGCTCTCACAGGACTTCCTGCCGTCGAGCTGGGGCATCTTCATCCCCACCTGGGTCGACCTGCTGACCCTCGCCGGCAGCTTCGGCCTCTTCTTCACGCTCTTCTTGCTCTTCTGCCGGTACCTGCCCCTGGTCGCGATGGCCGAAGTGAAGACGGTCATGCCGCAGGCCACGCTGACCCACGCGGCGACGCCGCACCCGCACGAGCACGTACCATCAAAACGGGCCTTCGACTACAACCCGGACGAATACGAGGCGCACAAGCGTAAGAAGCCGTGAACACCAAGGAACCAAAGGTCGAAGGCCGCCTCCAGGCCCTCCTGGCCGAGTTCGATTCGGTCGGGGCGCTGGTGACAGCCGCCGAGCGCGTCCGCGACGCCGGCTACACGCGCTGGGACACCCACTCGCCCTTCCCCGTGCACGGTATCGACCAGGCCATGGGCGTCCGCCGCACACGCCTCCCCTGGCTTGTCTTCATCTTCGGCCTGATCGGCTGCGCGACCGGCCTGCTGCTGCAATGGTGGACGAACGCCACCGGGGCGCTCGACTTCGGGTGGCTCCCGACATTCCTCCAGGGCTACGATTTCCTCATCAGCGGCAAGCCCCGTTTCAGCCTGCCCGCCAACATCCCCGTGATCTTCGAGGTCACAGTGCTCTTCGCGGCCCTGGCCACCTTCCTCGGCATGTTGGCCATGAACAGCCTGCCCTGGCATCACAACCGCCTGTTCGGCTCCGCGCGCTTCAAACGCGTGACCGCCGACCGCTTCTTCGTCTGCATCGACGCCGCCGATCCAAAGTTCGACGCCCAGGGCACTGCGCAGCTCCTGGCCGCGCTTGGCCCCACCCACGTCGAACCGCTCGCGGACCTGCCGTCGCCGGCCCGTTGGCCGCACGGCCTCGTCGTCGCCGGCATGGTCATCGCGAGCCTGGCCCTGCTGCCGCCGCTCTTTGCCGCCAAGGCGCGGCTCTCCAAATCGCCCTTGCCGCGCATCCAACCCATTCAGGACATGGGCAATCAGGAGCGCTACAAGACTCAACAAGCCAACTTCGCCTTCGCCGACACCCGCGCCATGCGCCCGCAGGTCCCCGGCACGATCGCCCGCGGCGACCCGCTCGATGATCCGCATTTCTACGAGGGCAAGGTCGACGGCCAGTGGGTCAAGACCTTCCCGCCGCAGGTGCAGGTCACCCAGTCGTCCGTCCGCCGTGGACAGCAGCGGTTCAATATCTACTGCTCGCCCTGCCACGGCCTCGGCGGCGCCGGCGACGGCATTGTCTCGGCCCGCGCGCTGCGGCTCGACACGCCCGGCTGGGTCCAGCCCACCGCTCTGGTCGGCGACCTTGTCCGCGATCGCGAGAATGGGAACATATTCAACACGATCACGCACGGCCTCCGCACGATGCCGCCCTACGGCGATCAGATTCCGCCCGCCGACCGGTGGGCTATCATTGCGTACATCCGGGCCCTGCAACTCAGCCAAAGCGTCCAGCGCGCGGACGTGCCGCGCGACCAGTGGCCCGAAGAACGGTGAGCGCGACGACGAAAACATGACCACCACCGTGGACAGTTCGACTGACTCACGCCCGCTGAGCGGCACCTGGCCGGCTCGCAGCGCCGCCGGACTGCTCGCGCTCGCCGGCCTCGTCGCCAGCGTGTTGCTCGGCTGGCGACAAGGCGACTGGAGCGTCTTCTTCCGCTCTTACATCCTCAACTACTGCTTTGTCCTCTCGCTGGCGCTCGGCGGCCTGTTCTTCGTCATGTTGCAGCATCTCACGCGCGCCGGCTGGAGCGTCGCCCTTCGCCGCCTGGCGGAGTTCGTGGCCGCGACGATCCCCGTGCTCGCGATCCTGTTTCTCCCCCTGCTCATTCCCGTGCTCACCGGCATGGCCGGCGTCTACATCTGGACCAACCCCGACGCCGTCCAGCACGACCCGGTGCTCCAAGGCAAGGCCGCCTATTTGAACGCCCCGTTCTTCATCGTCCGCTGCGCGTTCTACTTCGCCCTTTGGACACTCCTCGCCCGCTACTTCCTGAAGCGGTCGCTCCAACAGGACGCCACCGGCGACCCGGCTCTGACCCTCCGGATGCAATGGTGGAGCGCCCCGGGCATGTTGCTCTACGCCCTGACCACCACGTTCTTCGCGATCGACGTCCTGATGTCCCTCAACCCGCACTGGTACAGCACCATCTGGGGCGTCTACTTCTTCTCCGGCAACGTCGTCGGGTTCTTCGCGCTGCTGGCGGTGCTCGCGTACCTGCTCCAGCGCGCCGGCCGCCTGACGCAATCCGTCACCGTCGAGCACTACCACGATGTCGGCAAGCTCGCCTTCGCCTTCGTCGTCTTCTGGGCCTACATCGCCTTCTCTCAGTACATGCTCATCTGGTACGGCAATATCCCCGAGGAAACCGTCTGGTTCCGCCCGCGCCAGGGCGATACCTGGTGGGTCGGCGTCAGCCTCCTGCTCCTTTTCGGCCACTTTGTCGCTCCCTTCCTCGCCCTGATCTCCCGCTATCCCAAACGGCGTAAGGCGCCGCTGGCCCTCGCCGCCGTCTGGCTGCTCTTCATGCACTGGCTCGACCTGTATTACCTCGTCGGCCCGCAGCCCGCCGCACCCGGCCAAACCATCGCCGCACTCCACGCGACCGACGTCACGCTGTTCATCGGCCTCGGCGGCCTGTTCGCATTCGTGCTCCTGCGACTGATGTCCCGGTATACCTTGCTCCCGGCGCGCGACCCGCGCCTGGCCGAATCACTGGCGTTCGAGAATGTCTGACCTGGACTCCGCACATTCCGGCGACGACCCGCAGTCCGCGGCCGCCCTCGTGATCGGCCTCGTCGGCCTGATCCTCGCGCTCGCCATCATCATTTTCGTCGTCGTCCTCTTCCAGGACGTCCAGAACATGGAGGACGCGCAAAAGACCTACGCCGCCAAACCGCAGGAGCTCGCCGACCTCCAGTTCCAGCAGCTCGCCCGCATCAACGACCGCCACGTCGTCGATCCCAACTACGGCCTCATCGCCATCCCCATCGACCAGGCCATCGACCTCTACGTCGGCGGCGTGCGGCCGGCGTCCGCGCCGACCACCGCCAGCGCACCGTCCACTGTGCCGGCGGAGCCAAAGACCAGGGGAGGTTCGCCATGAAGCGGAAAAAACGTGCATCCGTCATCACCACCGCGTTGCTCGCCCTCTGCACCCTGGCCGCACGCACGCCGGGACAGGATCGCACCGAGTCCCTGCCGCCCGAGTTGGTCAACGTCGGCATCGACGAGCATCTCGACGCCCGCCTGCCGCTCGACACGCAATTCCAGGCCCACGACGGCCGCATCGTCCGCCTCGGCGACTTCTTCGACGGCAAGCAGCCCGTCATTCTCACCCTCAATTACTACAAATGCCCCATGTTGTGCGGCCTCATGCTCAACGGTCTGACCGATACGCTCAAGGAGTTGGATTGGTCCGTCGGCCGGGAATTCCGCGTCGTCACCATCAGCTTCGAGCCCCGCGAAACCCCGCAGCTCGCCAACCTCAAACGCCAGAACTACCTGCAATACTACGGCCGCCCCTCGGCCGCCGCCGGCTGGTCTTTCCTGGTCGGCCGTCAGCCGAGCATCGACGCCGTCCTCGCCGCCACCGGCTTCCGCATCGCCTGGAACGAGGAGCGCGGCGAGTGGATGCACGTCGCTGCTCCGATTCTCTGCACGCCGGACGGCCGCATCTCCCGCTATCTCTACGGCGTCGCGTTTGAGCCTAAGACACTGCGCTTGTCGCTCGTCGAGGCGTCCGAAGGCAAAGTCGGCACCACGCTCGACCGCGTCCTGCTCTACTGCTACCACTACGACGGCACCGGCTACAGCCTCGCGGCCATGAACGTCGCCCGTGCCGGCGCCGGGCTCACGCTCCTCATCGTCGTCATCTTCTTGTCCGTGCTCTGGAGTCGCGAGCGCCGCCGGCGGAAGGGAGCGGTCGCCACGCCGTGAACGCCCTCCTGCCCAACCTGCTCGCTCAGGCCACGAGCCTGCCGTCCATCGCCCCCGAAGGCGGCTCGGCCTGGATGCCGCCCCAAGCCTCCGGCCACGCCGCCGAAGTGGACGCGGTCTTTTACTTCATCTACTGGGTGTCCGTCTTTTTCTTCGTCCTGATCGTCGCGCTCATGGTGTACTTCGTCCTCCGCTACCGCCGGCGCGTCGAGGGCGAGCTCCCGCGCCTCCATAGCTCGCACAGCCTCGCGCTCGAGGTGACGTGGACCATCATCCCCCTCATCCTCGTCATCGTGATGTTCTACGTCGGCTTCCGCGGCTTCATGGACCTCGCGAACCCGCCCGGCCAGGCCATGGACATCTACGTCACCGGCCAGAAGTGGCTGTGGACCTTCAAGTACCCCAACGGCCACGACGACACCGAGCTGCACGTCCCCATCGATACCCCCGTTCGCCTCATCCTGGCCTCGAACGACGTCATTCACAGCTTCTACATCCCCGCCTTCCGTATCAAGAAAGACGCCGTCCCAGGCCGCTACAACAAAATGTGGTTCCGGCCCACCCGCACCGGCGAATACCTCGCCCTCTGCTCCGAATTCTGCGGCACCCAGCACTCCGACATGCGCGCCCGCGTCGTCGTCCACGAGCCCGGCCTGTACGAGAAATGGCTCACCGACGTTTCCGATCCGTTCAAGACCCACACCCCGGCCGAAGTCGGCGCGCTCCTCGTCTCCCGCCGCTGCAGTGGCTGCCACACGGTGGACGGCCGCGCGCACGTCGGCCCCACGTTCAGAGGCATCTTCGGCCACGAGGTGGGGATCAAGGGCCAGCCCAGCGTCATTGTGGACGAAAACTACATCCGCGAGTCCATTCTCACGCCCAGCGCGAAGATCGTCGCGGGCTTCGAAAACGTCATGCCGACGTTCAAGGGCCAGTTGAAGGACCAGGAAATCACCGCCATCATCGAATACCTCAAGACCCTTAGCAAAAGCCCGGAAGAGCGCTCGCCATGACCACCATCGACGCGACATCCCCCTTTGCCCCCCCCGCCGGCGACCCGCCCGTGAACTACCTCACGGCGACACGCGGCCTGCGCTCCTGGCTGTTCACTATCGACCATAAGCGCATCGCCGTGATGTACCTGGTATCCATCCTCACGGCCTTTCTGCTCGGCGGCATCTTCGCGCTGCTGGTCCGCACCGAACTCTGGACTCCCGGGCGGACGATCGTCGACGCCGATCGCTACAACCAGTTCTTCACTCTGCACGGCGCGATCATGATCTTCCTGGTCCTCATCCCCGGCACGCCCGCCGCCCTCGGCAACTTCGTGCTCCCGATCATGCTGGGCGCCAAGGACCTGGCCTTCCCGCGCCTCAACCTGCTCAGCTACTACCTCTGGGTCGCCGGAGCCGTCCTGGCCGTCGTGGCGATCGCCCTTGGAAGCGTCGATACCGGCTGGACCTTCTACGTCCCCTACTCGACCACCACTTCGATGGGCGGCGTCGTCCCCATCCTCACCGGCGTTCTGATGCTCGGCTTCAGCTCCATCTTCACCGGCCTCAACTTCATCGTCACCATCCACAAGCTTCGTCCGCCCGGCATGGGCTGGTTCCGCATGCCGCTGCTCCTCTGGTCGCTCTACGCCACCGCCATCATGCAGATCCTCGCCACGCCGGTGCTCGCGATCACCCTGCTGCTGCTCATCGTCGAGCGCCTCCTGCAACTCGGCATCTTCCAGCCCGGTCTCGGCGGCGACCCGCTGCTCTACCAGCACTTTTTCTGGTTCTACTCCCACCCCGCCGTCTACATCATGATCCTGCCGGCCATGGGCGTCATCAGCGAGATCGTTCCCGTCTTCAGCCGCAAGCACATCTTCGGCTACGACTTCATCGCGATGAGCAGCATCGCGATCGCGATGTTCAGCTTCTTCGTCTGGGGGCACCACATGTTCGTCAGCGGCCAGTCCACCCTGGTCGCCACCATCTTCAGCCTGCTCACGTACAGCGTATCCATCCCCTCCGCGGTGAAGGTCTTCAACTGGCTGGCGACGTTGCGCGGCGGCTCGATCTCCCTACGCACGCCGATGCTCTACGCGCTCGCCTTCATCTGCCTGTTCGGCCTCGGCGGCCTGACCGGACTGTTCCTCGGCGCCCTGGCCGCCAACGTGCACCTCCACGGTACCTACTTCATCGTCGCCCATTTCCACTACGTCATGATGGGCAGCGCCCTCGTCGCCATGCTCGGCGGCATCCACTACTGGTGGCCGAAGATCACCGGCCGACTTTACTCCGAGCGCTGGGGACAGCTCGCCTTCGTCTTCGTCTTCATCGGGTTCAACCTCACCTTCTTCCCGCAATTCCTCATGGGCACCCACGGTATGCCGCGGCGCTACTACAATTACCCGCCCGAATTCCAGCTCTTGAACCAGATGTCCACCGTCGGCTCATACCTCCTGGCGGTGGGATTCGTCATCATGGCCGTCTATCTTCTGCATTCGGTATTCGCCGGCCGGCCCGCACCGGCCAACCCCTGGGGCGGCGCCACCCTCGAATGGCGCTGCGCCTCCCCCCCGCCCACCCATAACTTTGACTCGCCGCCCCCGGTTGGCGACCCTTACGACTATCGCGACCTTGTCTACAACCCGCGCAGCGCCGGCTATGTGTCCGCCGCACGCCCAGCGCCGTGAACGTACCCTGACCGCAGCGAGCCGAGCACGATGTCCACACTGAAGCCCACAGGTCAGCCGCCCGCCGCTGAGCACTCGGCCCACCTGCAGCACCAGTTTGACAATCCGCGCCAGCAATTCGACGCCGCCGTGCAGGGCATGTGGCTCTTCCTCGCGACCGAAATCCTGCTGTTCGCCGGCCTCTTCTGCGTCTACGCCGTCTACCGCGCCAACCACCCCGAGATCTTCTACTACGCCCACGTCTACCTCAGCAAACCCCTCGGCGCCCTCAACACCGCCATCCTCCTGTGCAGCAGCTTCACGATGGCCACCGGCGTGTGGGCCGCCCAGCGCCGCCGCCAGAAGCTGCTTGCCGCCATGCTGGTCCTCACCTTCCTCGGCGCGTGCGGTTTTCTCACGGTCAAGTACGCCGAGTACAAGCACAAGTGGGAGGAAGGTCTCGGCTGGGGCCAGCACTACCACCCGAAACACATCGCACCCGGCTTCGCTGCGCACGAAGCTGAGGAACACGGGCGCTCGCTGCCTTCGCCCNNCCCGGCCAGCGCCGCCACCAGTGCGCCCGCCAGCGCCCCGACCGCCACGCTGGCCACCGACGCCGTCAGCCTCGCGTTCGAGCCGCGCAGCCTCGGACCGCAGGGCCTCGCCCCCTCCGGCCGCGTGCCCGCGCAGCTCAACCCCGAGCAGGAAGTCCGCAACGTCCAGACCTTCTTCGCAATCTACTTCGCCCTCACCGGCCTGCACGGCGTGCACGTCATCGCGGGCATGGCTGTCATCCTCTGGCTTCTCGCGCGCACGCTGCTGGGCCACTTTGCCGCCGGCTACTACACGCCGGTCGAGCTCGGCGGCCTTTACTGGCACCTCGTGGACATCATNNTCATCTGGATCTACCTGTTCCCGTTGCTGTACCTGATCCATTGACGGATGCAGCTTATGACCAATGTGACCCCGACCGCAACGACTCACGCAACCCACTCGCCCGAGCACGCCGCGCACCCACCCCCCTTGGGCGTCCTGGCGGCCACGCTCGCCGCACTGCTCCTCCTGACCTTCATTACCGTTGGCGTAACGCGCGTCGCGTGGCTCGATCTCGGCCCCACCGGCAACCTCTGGATTGCACTGGTCATTGCCACGGTCAAGGGCACGCTCGTCGTGCTCTATTTCATGCACGTTCGCTACGACAAGCCCGTCATCGGCCTCATCCTGATCACCACGCTGGTCCTGGCGCTCGTCTTCATCGGCCTGACCCTCACCGACTCGGTGCAATACCAGGACACCATCCAGGCCTGGCGCGCCGAAGACCCCACGCGCTATGCCCCCGATCTCCAGCAACCATAGAGCGTCGAATCCCCCCTCCCTCCCAAGGAGGGGCCGGGGGAGGGTCGAACTAACCGAGCTTCAACAGTCGCTCTCAGCCCCCCAGCGCCGCCGCCTCTGGGTGCAGTGCATACCACGCGAACCAGAACGCATACACGCTCTCGACCGCCGTTCTATTCGCGTCAACCCACGCCGCCGGCGGATCCGCGCGATAATGAAACGTCACGCCGGCACCCGCAACCTCCGTCGTCCACGTCGCGCCCGCCCCCACGTGCCCCGCAATCTCCGCCAACGTGTAGACATGCCACTGCTCCCCCAACCGCACCGCGATCGTCGGCGCCTTGAGATGCGGCGACCCACCCTCCGGCACCGGCGACACCGGAAACCGCAGCTTGTCCGAGCCGAAGTACGGCTCATACGACCGCCCGTACAACTCCATCCGCTCCGGCACGGGCGCCAGGATCGTCGTGTCGGGATGCTGCGCCGCCCAGTCCGACCAATGCACCAGCACCGCCGGCACGATCGCCAACTCCCGCCGCGCGACGGCCGCCGGTCCCGCCACGGCGCGGAACTGCAATTGACTCCACAAACTCTCGTCCTCGGGCTTCGCGCGCCGGTCAAACATGACCAGGTTCGAGTTGTACAGCAGCCCGCTGACCCCGAACTCGAGCGTCTCGCTGCCCACGCGCCGCTCAAAGACGACGGCGCTGTCGCACAGCGGATTGTACGTGACGGCGATCGGCTGCCCGCCGACCGTGTCGTTCACGACCTCGTGCCAACTCAGAATCCGCAGCGGATACGCCCGGGCCTGCCCCGCCAGCGCCACGCCCACCACCCGGTCGCTGTCGACCAGGAATCGCCCGCGGTGCGCCCGCCGCAGCGCCCGGTTGAATTCCTCCATCTGTGCCGGCGTGAAAAGCTCCGGCTCGTTCAGCGCCGGCAGCCCGTCCTTCGGAAAACCGGCCGCCACGAACTGCTCCTGCGGCACCAGGCACGTCGAAAGGTCGAACCCATAGCTCGCCACGGTCCGCCCGTCCCCCACCACCGGCCGCCGCTGCGAAAGGCGGCTGACCCATTGCCCCAGCACGACCAGGCACAGCACGCCCGACACCAGAAACGCCCAGCCCCCGCTGCGCCAGTCCAGCAGCCGACGCCCCACGCGTCCCGGCGCGACCGGCGGCCCGCTCACCGCACGCTCCCGGCCACCATCAGGCCCAGCAGCAATGGCAGGTACACGAGACTGCCCACGAACAGCCGTCGCGCGGCGGCGTGCGTCCTCTGACGCTCCAGCCCCGCGCTCAGCGCGACCAGCCCACTCCCAAGCACCAGCGATCCGAGCCCGTACGTCCAACTCGCGACCCCCGCCAGCGTCAGCATCGCGGCCAGCGGCACGAGCACCAGCGTATAGACCACGATCACGCACCCCGCCAGATGCTCTTGCCCGTCCACCACCGGCAGCATCCGGAATCCGCCGCGCGCAAAATCCTCGCGCCACAGCCACGCAAACGCCAGCGAATGCGGAATCTGCCACAGAAACAGCACCCCCGCGATGATCCACGCCCGCGCCTCCAGCCGCCCGCACGCCGCCGACCACCCGATCAGCGGCGGAATCGCCCCCACCACCGCCCCCACCAGCGTGCACAGCGGCGTCCGCACCTTCAGCGGCGTATAGACCACGACGTACAGCACCACGGCCGCGAGCGCCAGCCCCCCGCTGACCGTGTTCGTCGCCAGCACCAGCACCAGCGGCCCCGCGAGCCCCAGCGCCAGCCCGAACGCCAGCGCCGCCCCACGTGTCACCCGCCCCGTCGGCAACGGCCGCCCGCGCGTCCGCACCATCCCGGCGTCGCGCTCCGCCTCCCACCACTGGTTGAGCGCATTGGCCCCCACCCCGGCCAGCCATGTCCCCAACAACGTCCAGGCCAACCCCACCCACTCGACCCCGCCGCGCATCGCCAGCACGAACCCCACGCCCGCCGTCAGCACCACCGCCGCGCACAGCCGCGCCTTGCCCAATTCCAGGAAAACGCCGATCCGCCCGCCCACCGCGCTCGGCCGCATCGCCGCTGCCGTCGCCTGCTCCTCAGCTACGCTGCGATCCGCCAACATGCTGCTCCGCCCACGTCCGCCGGATTCTAGTCGCGCCTGTATGCCCCGCATAGACCGGAAAGAAACCGCCCCCAGACCGGCAGATGTGTTATACTGCACGTAGACGCCGGGGATGATCGCCTGCGGGGCAGCTCATTTCCAGAGTCGGCGTCGTGAGCCCGTTTTACGACCGGGGTGGCGTATGCCGCGGCTTCGCTCGGGACTTGTCGGACTACTGCTCGCGGTCTTCGTGACCTGGGGCGCCTTCGTCCGCACCTGGAACCTCAGCGGCCGGCCATTCTGGCGCGACGAGGCCTGGGTCGCAACGCTGTTGCGCGGCCTGTCCCCCGTCCAGCTCCTGCGGCAGTCCGACGCCCCCTTGCCACCCCTCTTCGTGCTCGCCGCGCAGTGGGTCGGCCAGCGCCTCGGCCCCCCCGAACTGGCGTGGCGCTTGGTGCCCGCCCTGTGCGGCGTGCTCGTCGTCCCGTTCACATATCTGGTCGCCCGCACTCTGCACGCCCCGCGCTCCCTCGCCCTGGTTGCCGCCAGCATGTGCGCGTCAAGCCTCTCGCTCGTGATCTGGTCGCGCGAACTAAAGCACTACAACATCGAGGCTCTGGTCTCGGTCCTCGCGGCGCTCCTCGTGTTTCAGGCACGGCGTAGCGCGAGCCGCTCCAAGCGTTGGGCCCTCGGTGCCTGCGTCACCGCCCTCGGCCTGGTTGCCCCTTGGGTCGCGTACGGCACCATCATACCGCTCGCAGCGCTCCTCCCGCTGCTGCTCGTGTGCAGGCCCGCTGTTGGTTCACGTCGAGGAACGTTCCTCATCGGCCTGGCGGGCTTAGTGGCGCTGGGGATCGGTGGCTGCACGGTCTGGCAGGTGGCCGCACGCGGCCAGGCCGCGCACGCCGAACTCGTGCACTACACCTCGCGCTGGTTCATCAAACCGGCCGACCTCGATTCCTGGCGGCCGCCCCTCGGGTCCCACGCTTGGGCCACTGCGGGCCTGTTCTGCCCTCCCGGCTGGTTCCACCGCGTCGAAGGCCAGCACGCCACGGTTATGCTCGCCCCAATAGTGGCCGCGATTTGGATCATCGCTTTCCTCGGCTTGTGGACGTGGCCGCGACGCGGTCGCCTTGAGCTGCTCTGGTGGCTGCTGATTCCCTGGCTGATGACCCTCGGAGCGTCGCTCGCGCAGCGTTATCCGTTCGGTCAGGCGCGCATGATGCAATTCTGGGTCCCGCCCATGGTCCTCGCCGTCACCGCGGGCCTCGTCATGCTGTGGCGCGCCCTGGTGATCGCGGTCACTGGCCGCGGCGCGCCAGCACTCGTGTCGGCCCTCCTCATAAGCGTGTTCCCCGCCAGCATAGTGCTTCAGCACGCTCGCACGCATTGCCACCACTATTATCATGACTTTCCAACGATCCTGCGGACATTGCACGCCCAGCGCCTGCGCGGCGAGCCCGTACTCGTGGAACTGTATGCCACCCCTTGCGTACAGTATTACGCTCCGACATTGCCCCCCCCGGCCGTCGTCACCCCACTCGCCGTCGGCACCCTGCCGCCCGAGACCCTCGACTGGCAGGCCCTGATCGAACCCACGTTGCGCCAGGGCACAGGCCGAATCTGGATACTCGCTGTGGACGATAGCCCCGTCTTGACCGACGGTTCGACTCGGTCGACCCTCCGGCGCGCCGGCTATTCTGTCAGCCTCGTCCAACGCGCCGGCGGCACGGCCGGCTTCGGTGGTGCCGCACAACTGCTCGTCGCCACACGACGTTAAGCGCGACCGTCCACCGCATCGCACCAAACCGTAGTCGGCCCCGCACCCGTCCGGTATGCTTCCTCGCACATGGCGGCCCCGCGGATTCGAGCGGGGCGTCCGCGTGACCGGTATATGCCAACGCCCACCGCGCGGCCTGGCGCCGCCGACATCCTGACCCTCGGTTTCGGCACGGCCGCCCTCATGTGGACTGTCGGCTACGCCTGCCGCCTCTTCGGCCCCGCCGTCCCCGCCCCGCTCATGTTCGCACTCCTCCTCGCCGGCCTCCTCGCTGGCGGATTCGCTGCCGGCCGCTACACGACCCGCGGCGTCCGCGGCGGTATTTACGCCGGCCTCCTCGCCGGCACCATCGACCTGCTCATGATCGCCAGCCTCATTGGCGGCCAGACACCCCACGAAATCAAGCACGGTGCGCTGCTCTGGATCCCCGGCACGCTCCTCGTCTCCGTCGCCCTCGCCGCCCTCGGCGCCGCCCTCGCCCGTCCGCGCCGCGACCTCCTCACCGACCCGCCCGACTGGCCCGGCCTCTTCGCCGCCATCGCTCCCTGTGCGACCGTCGTCCTCCTCGCCGCCGGCGGCCTCGTCACCGGCTTCGACGAGGGTCTCGCCGTCGTCGACTGGCCCAACACCGAAGGCTACAACATGTTCCTCTACCCGCTGGCCCGCATGACCGGCGGCGTCTACCTCGAACACGCCCACCGCCTCCTCGGCTCCCTCGTCGGCCTCACCACGCTCGCCCTCGCCCTCCACACGCAGTTCACCGACCGCCGCCGCTGGCTCAAGGCCCTCGCCTGGCTCGCGCTCGCCCTCGTCATCGTCCAGGGCATCCTCGGCGGCCTCCGCGTCACCGGTCGCTTCACCCTCAGCACCCGCCCCGCCGACACCGACCCGAAGATCCTCCTCGCCATCGTCCACGGCGTCTTCGGCCAAATCGTCTTCGCCGTACTCGTCGTCGTCGCCATCTGCCGCTCGCGCCGCTTCATCGCCGTAACCCCGCAGGCGGCCACGGCCTCCGTCGGCACCGACCGCGCCTTCGGCTGGGCGCTGCTCGTCATCCTGATCGCGCAGCTCGTCCTCGGCGCGCTCGTGCGACACTTCTCCTGGGCCCTCGACATCCTGCGTTACGGCCTCCCCGTCGACCCCGCGAAGCTGATCGCCATCGGCCGTTGGGCCCTGACGCTCCACACCACCATCGCCGTCCTGGTCGTCTTACTGGCCGTCGCCGTCGGCATCCGCGCCTGGGGCCTCTACCGCCACGTGCCCGTACTCCGGCGACTCGGCAGCACCCTGTTGTTCCTGGCGGGCCTCCAACTCATCTTCGGCGTAGTCGCCCTGATCGTCTCCGCCAACAACAGCGTCCTCCGCCGCCCCACCGCCCCCGACGTCGCCATCACCACCGCCCACCAGGTCATCGGCGCCGCCCTGCTCGCTTGCACGGTCATGCTCCTGGTGTGGAATTACCGTCTATTGGCACCCCCGCCCCTCGCGCCGACCGCCCCTCATCCACGTTAACCCGCCGCCCCTCCGCCCGTGCCCCCGTTTGACCCCCGTGGTATCATACGCCCGGGATGCTTCTGGGCCCCCCGCGACCACAGACTTTCCCGCAGGAGTTGCAAGCGATGACACGAACCATCGCGGCCGAAACCGCCGTCGAACGCGGAACCGTCGATCTCGAAGCCCTCTTCGCGCCCCATTCCATCGCCGTCGTCGGCGCCTCGCGCACCGTCGGCTCCGTCGGCAACGCCATCATCACGAACCTCGTCCACGGCGGCTTCACCGGCGTCATCTATCCGGTCAACCCCAAAGCCAAGAGCATCCTCGGAAACCGCTGCGTCCCCAACCCGGCCGCCATCGACGACCACGTCGACCTCGCCGTCCTCGTCATCCCCGCCCCCCTCGTCCAGGGCGTCGTCGAAGACTGCGCCAGCCGCGGCACCAAGCACTTCGTCGTCATCTCCGCCGGCTTCAAGGAGGTCGGCGGCGAAGGCGTCGCCCGCGAGCAAAACCTCCAGGCCGTCGCCCGCCAGCACGGCCTCACCATCGTCGGCCCCAACTGCCTCGGCGTCATCAACACCGCCCCGACCGTCGCCATGAACGCCACCTTTGGCCGCGGCATGCCCAACGCCGGCCCCTTCGGCCTCATTTCGCAGAGCGGCGCACTCTGCACTGCCCTCCTCGACTACGCCAAGGGCATCGGCATCGGCTTCTCACGCTTCGTGAGCTTCGGCAACAAGGTCGCCGTCAGCGAAAACGACCTGCTCCTCGCCCTCGCCGCCGACCCGCTCACGAAGGCCATCCTGATGTACGTCGAGGAGCTCTCCCACGGCCAGGCCTTCATCGACACGTGTCAGAAGATCACGCACGGCTCCAACCCCAAGCCCATCATCGCCATCAAGACCGGCCGCACCCAGGAAGGCGCCGCCGCCGCCGCCTCGCACACCGGCTCCCTCGCCGGCTCCGACGAGGTCTACGACGCCGTCCTCGCCCAGGCCGGCGTCATGCGCGTCGACTCCGTCAAGGAGCTCTTCGACTGTGCCGAGGTCTTCGGCGACCCCGCCCTCCCCCAGGGCCGCCGCACGGGTATCGTCACCAACGCCGGCGGCCCCGGCATCATGGCCACCGACGCCTGCATCCGGAACGGCATGCACCTCGCCAAGTTCCAGGAGTACACGCTCAAATCCCTCCGCTACCAGTTGCCCGCCACCGCCAGCCTCAAAAACCCCGTCGACGTCATCGGCGACGCCAAGCACGACCGCTACCGCGCCGCCCTCGACGCCGTCTCCTCCGACGAAGGCGTCGATCAGCTCATGGTTATCGTCACCCCCCAGACCATGACCGACGTCACCGCCATCGCCGAGGTCATCCGCGAAGCCAAGGGCTTCTGCGGCAAGCCCATCGTCGGCTGCCTCATGGGCCTCGTCGACGTCTCCGCGGGCGTCCAACTCCTGCGCAAAAGCGGCGTCCCCGCCTACGCCTTCCCGGAAGACGGCATGAAGGCTATGGCCGCCAAGTGCCGCTTCGCCGAATGGACCCGCCAGCCCACCCTCGCCGCCAAGCACTTCGACGTGCAGCGCGACGCCGTCGCCACGCTTCTCGACGAGGAACTCGCCGCCGGCCGCACCACCCTCGTCGAGCTCAAGGCCCTCGAGGTCTTCCGCCACTACGGCTTCCCCATCGTCCCCTACGCCCTCGCGCAATCGGCCGACGAAGCCGCGAAAGCCGCCGCCAAGATCGGCTGCCCCGTCGTCCTCAAGATCTCCGGCCCCAAAATCCTGCACAAAACCGACGTCGGCGGCGTGCGCCTGAATGTGACCGATGAACAGTCCGCGCGCGTCGCCTACGACGAGATCGTCGCCTCCGTCAAAAGCAAAATGGGCGCCGACACCGAAATCTGGGGCGTCCTCGTCCAGAAAATGCTCCCCAAAGGCAAAGAGATCATCCTCGGCATGTCCCGCGACCCACGCCTCGGCCCCCTCCTCATGTTCGGCCTCGGCGGCATATACACCGAAGCCCTCAAGGACGTCTCCTTCCGCCTCGCCCCCCTCCGCGAGAACGTCGCCCTCGAAATGATCATGGACATCCGTGCCCACAAGCTCCTGCGCGGCTTCCGCGGCGAGCCTCCGGCCGACGTGGCCGCCATCGCCGACTGCCTGCTCCGCCTGTCCCAGCTCGTGACCGATCACCCGCGGATCAAGGAGCTTGACATCAACCCCCTCATGGTCTACGCCACCGGTCAGGGCGCGATGGTGGCCGACGCGCGGCTGATTCTGACCCCCTGACGCCCGATCTCGGCCCCGCCGCGCACGAACCTGGAGACTCGATCATGGCAACCCCCTGGCGTGAACGTTATGCCGACAAAGTCACCACCGCCGCCGACGCCGTCCGCAAAATCAAGGCCGGCGACCGCGTCTTCATCGGCTCCGCCTGCGGCGAGCCCCAGGAGCTCGTCCGCGCCATGGCAGCCTACGGCGACCACCTCTCCGACACCGAAGTCGTCCACGTTTTGACCCTCGGCGTCGCCCCCTACGCCCAGGCCAAGTACGCCCAGAACTTCCGCGCCAACGCCTTCTTCATCGGCAGCAGCATGCGCGACGCCGTCAACGAGGCCCGCGCCGACTACACCCCCATCTTCCTCTCCCAGGTCCCCGGCCTCTTCCGAACCCATCGCGTCCCCATCGACGTCGCCCTCATCTGCGTCAGCTCCCCCGACGACTACGGCAATTGCAGCCTTGGCGTCTCCGTCGACATCACCAAGGCCGCCGTCGAATCCGCCAAGGTCGTCATCGCCCAGGTCAACAGCCACATGCCGCGCGCCCACGGCGACTGCTTCATTAACGTCCGCCACATCCACTCCCTCGTCGAGTTTGACGAGCCCCTGCTCGAATGGCCCCAGCTCGGTGAAACCGACGAGACTACCCGCCAGATCGCCCTCCACCTCGCGCGCCTCGTCCCCGACGGCTCCACCCTCCAGATCGGCATCGGCCGTATCCCCGACGCCGTCCTCTCCATGCTCACCGACAAAAACGACCTCGGCATCCACACCGAGATGTTCTCCGACGGCGTCCTCAAGCTCGCTCGCCAGGGCGTCATCACCGGCAAGCACAAGACCGTCGACCCCGGCAAGATCGTCGGCAGCTTCGCCGCCGGCGGCCACGCCCTCTTCGAGTTCATGAACGATAACCCCATGATCGAGATGCACCCCTCCGACTACACCAACCACCCCGTCGTCATCAGCGCCCAGGAGAACATGATCGCCATCAACGCCGCCCTCGAGGTCGACCTCACCGGTCAGGTCGTCGCCGACTCCCTCGGCCAGCTCCTCTACAGCGGCATCGGCGGCCACGCCGACTTCATCCGCGGCGCCGCCCTCGCCAAGAACGGCAAGCCCATCATCGCCATGCCCAGCACCGCCGATACCCCCGAGGGCCGCAAATCCCGCATCGTCGCCACCCTCCAGGAAGGCGCCGGCGTCATCACCACCCGCGGCGACACGCACTACATCGTCACCGAGTTCGGCGTCGCGTACTTACACGGCAAGACGATGCGCGAGCGCGCCATGTCGCTCCTCAGCATCGCGCACCCCGACTTCCGCAACGACCTCCTGCACGCCGCCAAGCGCCGCCACATCGTCTATCCCAACCAGATCATGCCGCCGCCCCTCGCCCCGTACCCCGCCCAGTACGAGGAGACCATCACGACGCGCGCCGGCGAGCAGGTCTTCGTCCGCCCGATCCGCCCCGACGACGAGCCGATGATGCGCGACATGTTCTACCACTTCAGCGAGCAGACCAAATATCTGCGCTACCACGCCGCGGTAAAGTCCATGCCCCACGACAAGATGCAGGTCTTCTGCACCATCGACTACGACACCGAGATGGCCCTGGTCGGCCTGTTCGGCGGGCCCGGCCGCGAGGATGTCGTCGGCGTCGGCCGCTACATGACGGACCCGGAGAAACGCACCGCCGAAGTCGCCTTTGCGGTCCAGGACAACTGGCAGCGCAAGGGCCTCGGCTCGTACTTCTTCAATCGCCTCGTCGCGATCGCCCGCGAGAAAGGCGTCCACACCTTCTACGCCTACGTTTTGCTCGAGAACAGCGGCATGTTGAAGATCTTCCATCGCTCCGGCTTGATTGTCGAAACCGAGACCGAAGGCGACGTCGTCCGCGTCACCATGAAGCTCCCCGACGCCGCGAACGTCAAGCCCAAACGCGCGTAGCGCCGGCCCCAGTCTGTGGCACCGGTCTCTAACCGGTGGCGACTTGTGGACACCTCCGCCGGTGCGAGGGTCCCTTCTGGCACCCCGATCGCCTTGGCCCTCTTCTCTGCTTCGCGCCTTTGCGCCTTGGCGTGCCCCAAACTACGGACACGTCGTCCCGATCCGAGCCACGAACGGGTCGATGTCGGCGAAGGTCACGTGGCTGTCGCCGTTGCAATCCGCGTTGAGCCACGGGCACGGCGCGTGAGTCCAGGCGGACTCGCCGGCGAGCGCCGCGACGAAGAGGTCGATGTCGGCGAAGGTGACCCGCCCGTCGCAGTTCACGTCGCCCGCGCACGCGCGCTCACATTCGTCCGGCACGCCGTTGCTGTTGGTGTCCTGCGAGCTGCCGAGCAGGATGTCCCGCGCGTCCTCGACGCCGTTGGAATTGCAGTCCGCAAACTGCGTGGCCTCGTAAGCGCCCATATCCACGCGCCCGAAGAGCACCCGCGGATTGCCGTCTAGGTCCGTCTCATTCGGGTCCGCCACAAACGCCGGATCGCCGCGGTTGATGCATGGCGACAGCGGCGACAGGCGATAGTTGCCGTCCGCCCACGTGTTCGGATCGCCGTCCGGCCCGCCCGGATCGACAAACCGTGGATCGACGTCAATGTTACCGAGGCCCCAATTCAACGAGCAGTTCGGATCAACGCTGCAGTTCGGGTCTTTGTAGACCGCACCCTGCCCGCCCTCGACATCACTGAACGAAATCGAAAGTGTGGGCGGAGACCCCCCCTCCCCCAGCGCCAGTTCCGCCCCGTCAGGCGCCGCATTGCCCCACACGATCGAGTCCCGAATCGCGGCGCTGCCGCCGTACGAGCAGGCCACGCCTCCGCCGTATTGCGACGCGCTGTTCCCGCTCAGCGTGCAATTCCTCAGCGTCGAACTGCCGCCAGCAAATACCCCGCCCCCATACCGGCTCCAGTTCCCGCTGAACGTGCAGCTCGTCAGCGTCAGATTGCCGGAGTAGTTGCTGATCCCGCCGCCGTAGCCGTCTGGCCCATTGGTCCAGTTTCCGCTGAAGCTGCAACCCACGAGCGTCGCCGTGCCGGTGCCCATGCTGTACAGGCCGCCGCCACCGACGCCAACAAGGTACACGCCGGTGGCTTGGTTGCCGCTAAACGAGCAGTTGATTAGCATCAGATTGCCGTCGCGGTTGTACAGTCCGCCGCCCGATCCCCAAACCCCGGTCCCCGAGTTCCCACTAAACGTACAACTCGTCAGCGTCGGACTCCCGCCCTGGGTGTACATCCCCCCGCCGTTGGACACCCCGCCGCCGGAGTGTGCCAAGTTTCCGCTAAACCTGCACCCCGTCACCGTTGGACTGCCGGAGCTGTTGCACAGCCCGGCACCGGTCGAGGACGCGTTCCCACTCAAAGAGCAATCCGCCAGCGTCGGACTGCCACCGGCGTTGTATAGTCCGCCGCCGCAACTGGCAGGCCACCACGATCCGTTCGCATTCCCCCCCGTGACCGTCAAGCCGTCCAAACCTGCCCTCGGACCAACCGCCCCCCCGGTGGTCACGACGTGGTAGCTGTTGTCGGCGTTGTTCTGGAAGTTCGGGCCATCGTTGCCCGCCAGGTCCCCGCTAAGGATCGACACGTACGCATCGGGGTCACGCAGGTCCGGATCGGGCGCCCCCAAGCCCGCGTATCCCCCAAACAGCCTCACTCGGTCCTTGAGCTGAAACGTCGCGGAACGCCCATCGTTCGGGTCCGTGCGCGCCGAGGGCCTGTACGTCCCCTGCGCAACACGAATCGCCTGTCCCGGCAGAACCACAGCCAGAGCGTCCTGCAGATCTCTGAACGCCGTCGGCCAACTGCGCCCGTCCCCACCCGGCGGCGCATCACCATCCACGTACAGCACTGGCACGTCGCACTCATCTGGGATGCCGTTGTTGTCCCGGTCCAGCGTATTCCCGTACGCGAAATCACACTCATCCGGCAACCCGTTTGAGTTGCAGTCGTCGCTTGTCCCCTGCGCGATGTCCTCGCTGTCAGGGACGCCGTTCCCGTTGCAGTCCGGGTTGAACTCATACGCCCCCATGTCGACGATCGCGCTGCCGCCGCCCCCGCCCGGAACTCCCGTATCCGCAGTGCCGGGGTCATCCCGAAAACGCGCCCCGCCCTCAGCATCCGTACCCACCCCGCCCGGGACCGCGAGGTTGTTGCCCGCGTCGATGCACGGTGAGCCTGGCCCCAACCGCGGAACCCCCGACAGCGACCACAGGAAGCAGGGGTCCACAACGATGTTGCCCGTCCCGGGGCACCCATCCTGAACATCGCTGTACGTGACCGCAAAGCCGCGCCCAGACAGGTCAGCGCCCGTGTTACCCCACAGAATGCAGTTCGTCAGCGTCGTCGGATTGCCCGACGAATTGTACAGCCCGCCCGCGTTCCCGGTAAACGTGCAGTTCGTCAGCGTCGGGTTACCGGACGAGTTGTAGGCCGCGTAACTTATCCCCACCGCCGAGTTCCAACTAAACACGCAGTTCGTCAGCGCCGGGCTTCCGGAGCCGTTGTATATCCCCCCGCCGTATGCGTTCGTCAATGCGTAAGTCGCCGTTACCGAGTTCCCGTTGAATATGCAGTTCGTCAGTGTCGGGTTACCGCCGTAGTTGTACACCCCAGCGCCCTGGCAAGTCCCGTACCCGGCCCCCGTGGCCGTGGCCGAGTTCCCACTGAAAGTGCAGTTCGTCAGCGTCGGGTTGCCGGGGGAGTTGCAGATCCCGCCGCCGTATGCGGACGGCCCCGTTACCGAGTTCCCGTTAAACATGCAGTTCGTCAGCGTCGGACTGCCGGAGTTGTACAGCCCGCCGCCGCTGCTGGCCGAGTTTGCGCTGAATGCGCAATTCGCCAGCGTCGGACTGCCGGACTTGTTGTACACCCCGCCGCCGCTGCTGGCCGAGTTTGCGCTGAATGCGCAATTCGCCAGCGTCGGACTGCCGGACTTGTTGTACACCCCGGCACCGCCGGAGGACGCGCCGTTCCCGGCAAAAGAGCAATCCGTCAGCGTCGGACTGCCGGAGTTGTTGTACAGCCCGCCGCCGCAGCCCGCCGAGTTCCCGCTGAACGTGCAGTTCGTCAGCGTCGGACTGGCGCCGCCCTCGTTGCACAGCCCGCCGCCGTTCCCGTACGTCTTGTTGCCGCTCAGTGTGCAGTTCGTCAGCGT
>PMMM01000076.1 GCA_003162245.1 Phycisphaerales bacterium | reverse complement strand
GGGCGCGGCGGGGTTACGCGAGCAGCCGCAGGATCAGGAACACGAGCGGCGCGAACACGATCTTGGCGATGAGGGCGACCGGATAGACGCTGGCGAAGCCGACCGCGGCGGCGTCGCAATCGGCCAGCTTCGTCGCGGCCGCGAGGCCGGGCGGGTTCGTCATGCAGGCCGACAGCGCGCCGGCACCGAAGAGGACGTTCCAGCGCAGCAGCAAGAACATGAGCAGCAGCGCGGCGGCGATGGTGACGAGCGTGACGAGGGCACCGGCCAAGAGCAACTGCGGGCCGGCGTCGCGCAGCACGGGGACGAACTTCTGACCCGCGCCCGCTCCCGCGCCCGCNNATCAGCCCCACCAGCGCCCCGAGCGCGATCCCCGCCGCGAACGGCACCAGGCTCGTTTCGTACAGCCGCCGCTCTTCGCGTCCGACGGTCGCCGCGACGGAGCCGATCCCCTGCCGCGACCCCACCACGCGCAGCACGTCGCCCGGCTCNNAGCGTTCCCAGACGCCGATCTCGCGGAGCGATTTGCCGAGCACGTCCCGGCGCGAGACGACGATCTGCTCGCTGGCGATGTTGCCGGTCGGGTCGTACATGGGCTCGACGACCACGTCGCCGAGCAGGGCTTCCAGCTTCGCGAGCTCGTTGGGCGTGCCGACCGCGAGGACGACGTCGCCCAGAGACAACGTCGTTTCCGGGCGCGCGGGGCCGATGCGGCCCTCATGCTTCACCCGGCAGATCACCGCGTGCGACACGTGCAGCCCTTGCAGCTCGTCAATCGTGCGGCCGGTGCAATTCGGGTTGCTGATGCGGAAAGCACACTCCTCCAGCGGCGGGTACTTGGCGGCCTCGGCCGCGCGGTACTGCGCCGCCGCGCTGGCCGCCGACGTATGGAGCAGCCGCGGGAGGAGCTGCACCAATAGGACGGCGGCGACGACGCTGAACGGATACGCCGCCCCGTAGCCGACCGAAGTGATGTTCGCGGCCTCCGCGGCGGCGGTTGCGTCCGGCAGCACGCGGTGCACGGCGTCCAGCGTCGCCGCGAGGGCGGGCGTGCAGGTCGTCGCACCGCAGTACAGGCCGGCCGCGAGCTGCGCCGGCAGGCGGAACCAGTGGCCCAGCAGGACGGTGGCCGCGGCGCCGGCCAGCGTGGCCGCGACGCCGACCGCAAGGAACGCGAGACCGCGCTTGCGCAGCGTACCGAAGAAACGCGGGCCGGCTTGCAGGCCGACCGCGTAGACAAAGAGCACGAGCCCGAGCTCGGTGACCTCGTGCGGTAGCGACCACTTGTAGCCGCCTTCGGTCAGGCCGACGCCGGCGGCCAGCGCGACAAAGAACACGCCCGCCGCCCCGAGCGAGACGCCGCGCACGCGGACCATCCCCACGAGCGCACCGAGGGCGATGATGAGGAAGAGCGTGAAGAACGGGGAGCCTAGCACTCGATCCACCGACTCAGACCCTCAGCGGGCGTGCACCGCGGCCGGCTGTACGAGTGCGACTCTCCTGGACCGGGACGGTCGGCCGCCGATGCACAGCGGTACTTCCTACTTCGCCGCCGCCAGCTTCGCCAGCTCGGCGCGCACATGCTGTGTCACGTGCGCGATTGCTGCGGCGACGGGCTTGAGCTGCTTGTCGGCCGGAGTGCGGCGGTCGGTGACCTCGACGCCGCCGGCGGTCAGGCTCTTCTTGCCAACCACGATGCGCAGCGGGATGCCGATCAGGTCGGCGTCCTTGAACTTGAAGCCGGCCCGCTCGTCGCGGTCGTCGAAGAGCACGTCGATGCCGGCCGCGGCCAACTCGTCGTGAATCTGCGTCGCGACGCGCATGACTTCCTCGTCGCGCGGGTCGAGGGCCAGCACGAGCACTTCGAACGGGGCGATCGACATGGGCCAGATGATGCCGGCGTCGTCGTGATGGGCTTCGATCGCCGCCGCGAGGATGCGGTTCAGGCCAATGCCGTAGCAACCCATGATGAGCGGGCACGCCTTGCCGTTCTGATCGAGGTACACGGCGCCCAGCGCGGTGCTGTACTTGGTGCCGAGCTTGAAGACGTGGCCGATCTCAATCGCGGTCCGCAAATGCAGCGGACTGCCACTGCCGGTCGGCGAAGGATCGCCCTCGGCCACCGTGCGGATGTCCGCCATGACGACTTTGTCGCCGGCGAGCGGAAAATCGCGGCCGGGGTTCACGCCGGTGACGTGATAGTCGGTCTTGTTCGCTCCGGAAGCGGCGTTGCGCAGGACGGCGACTTCGCGGTCGATGATGAGCTTGTCGATGCGGTCGATCAGGCCTTGCGGGCCGGCGAAACCGACTTTGGCGCCGGTGAGCGCTTCGATCGTCTCCGGATCGGCCAGTTCCAGCGTCAGGCCCGCGGCGCGGTTGAGCTTGAGCTCGTTGATTTCGTGGTCGCCGCGGACGAGGGCGACGACGCGGAGCTTGCGCGGCGGCGGGCCCTTGGCCCCTGCGTCCGCTTGTCCCGCTGTGCCGGCGTAGATCAGCGTTTTGATCATCTGGCGCGGCGGCAGGCCGAGCACGGGGCAGACCTCGTCGATGCGGCCGGCATTGGGGGTGTGGACCTCGGTCGGTGACCGGAGCGGCTCGGCGGGAGCCTCGCCCTCCCCCGCCGGGGCCGGTTTCGGCGGCGCGGTGGTCGCACGCTCGAGATTCGCGGCGTAGTCGCCGCTCTCGCTGAGCGCGACGCGGTCCTCGCCGGCGTCGGTCAGCACCATGAATTCGTGCGACGCGTCGCCGCCCATCGCGCCGGTGTCCGCCTCGACCGCCAGGTACGGCAGGCCGGAGCGGGCGAAGATGCGGCAATAGGCGGCGTACATGTTGTCGTACTCTTTGTCCAGGCTGGGCTTGTTGTCGTGGAACGAGTAGGCGTCCTTCATGAGGAACTCGCGCGTGCGCAGAACGCCGCTCTTCGGCCGGGCCTCGCCGCGGAACTTGAGCTGGATCTGGTAGAGGTTGATCGGGAGCTGCTTGTAGCTCTTGAGGTAGGCGCGGGCCAGTTCGGTGATGATCTCCTCGTGCGTGGGGCCGAGTACGAGGCCGGCCGCCCAATCCCAGACCGATCCGTCCAGGCGCAGGAGCACGTCGGTCATCGTCCGGCTGCGCCCCGACTCGTCCCACAGGCTTAAGGGCGTCAGGCACGGCATCCGCAGCTCGATCGCACCCGCGCGGTCCATCTCCTCGCGTACGATCCGCTCCACCTTGCGCAGGCAGCGGAAGCCGAGCGGCAGGTAGGTATAGACGCCCGCCGCCAGTTGCCGGACCAGCCCGGCCCGCAGCATCAGGACGTGGGAGGCGGCGGTGGCGTCCTTGGGCGTCTCTTTGGTGGTCGGGATGAAGTAGTTTCGCCAGTGCATCGCGTGCTTCTCCGGGGCGTCGTGAAAACGGGCATTGTGGCGGCCTGAGCGAAGTGTTGCAAACACGGGCCGCCCGCCGCGTTGCGAATCCGTCGCGAGGCGCTACAATGGCCCGACTCCGAAGCCAGCGGCACGCGGCGCCGGGCGCGGCCCGTCGGTAACAGTGCGAGTGTTGGACCCCGGTCTGGACGGCTCATGGACAACGACTTTCGGCGCATGCTGGTGGCGATCGCGGCCGCGATGGCGGTCTTCTTCGCCTATCGGCTCATCATGGCGAAGTTCTTTCCGCTGCCGCCGCCGGCGGTCACCGCCGAGGGGCCAGCCGCGCCCACCGAGTCCGGTCTGCCGTCGACGGGGCCGGGTGTAACCGCGACCGCACCGGCCAGTGCGGCGGCGAGCGTGCCGACAACGGCCCGGATGCTGTCGCTGGTCTCGGGGCAGGACACCGCGCGGGTTACCCTGGGCGGCCGGCCCGAGGACGTGCTCCGGATGGAGCTGGACCCGCGCGGCGCATCCGTCGCCACGCTGGAGCTCTTCCAGCGCAACGCGAAGGGGCAGTTCGTCTACCGCATGAAGCCCCAGGGGGACGGGCCTTATGTC
Source organism: Phycisphaerales bacterium (assembly GCA_003162245.1). Lineage (GTDB taxonomy): Bacteria > Planctomycetota > Phycisphaerae > UBA1845 > Fen-1342 > Fen-1342. Next base: position 6,006 of record PMMM01000076.1, on the reverse strand, counting down.
CTGCTCGCCCCGATCGACGACGGCCGGCAGATACACGACTCGTTCACGACATACCGGCTGTGGATCAAGGAGTTTGGCAGCCAGAGCTGGCCGCTCGATACGCTCGCGTGGGCTGTCGCCGAGCAGGCTGCGGACCGAGTCGTCTTCACGACGGCGCTGGCCAGCGCCGATACCGGCCAGACGCTGCTGCGGCTCACCAAGACGTACCGGCTGCTGCCCGGCAAACCGGTCTTCGACTTCGAGCTCGCCGTGGACAACGTCGGCCCGGACCCGCTCACGATCTGGGTGGATCAGGATGGCCCGCTCGGCGTGCCGCTCGAGGGACAGCAGTACGACAATCGCCAGCTTTTGGCCGCCCAGCAGAACAAGGGCACGGTCGAGCTGGATCGCGCGCAGCAACATCAGAAGCTGCTGCAGGCGACCCGCCGCGGGGAGACTGTGCCGCTGCTGGTGCCGGACAAGGGGCCGTTCGTGTGGACGGCGCTGATGAACAAGTACTTCGCCGTGTTCACGCGCCCGGTGCCGACGTCCGGGACGGTCCAGAATTACGTGGCGGGCGTGGCGGGGCTCGTGGCAGACGCCGGCGCCACGCAGGACTCCGGCGACCTGCTGGCGCGGATGACGACGGCGCCCGCGCTGCTGCCGCCGGGGGGCAGCGCCCGCTACCCGTTTGAGGTCTACACGGGCCCGAAGGACGCCGCGACGCTCGCGAGGGTCAACCCGGACTACGTGGACCGGACGAAGCTCTATTACCAGTTGGCCCGCTATGCGGACCAGCGCTGCTCGTGCACGTTCGGCTGGCTGCAGGACCTGATGGTGTGGCTGCTGGAGTCCATCCACATCTTCGTCCGCAACTACGGGGTCGCGATCATGATCCTGGTGCTGATCGTGCGTGGGCTGCTGCATCCGCTGTCGGTCTGGCAGCAGAAGTCGATGTTTCGGATGCAGGAGGCGATGGCCCGCCTCCAGCCCAAGTTGGCCGAGCTGAAGGAGAAGTACGCCAACGACAAGGTCAAGCAGAACCAGGAGACGATGCGGCTGTTCGGCGAAGAGGGCGTGAACCCGGCGGGGAATTTCGTGTCGTTCATCCCGCTGATGATCCAGATGCCCATCCTGGTCGCGCTGTGGACCGCTCTGAATACCGACGTCAACCTGCGGCACGCACCGTTCGACGGGTGGTGGATCACGGACCTCTCGGCGCCCGACGCGCTGATCGCGTTCAGCACGCCGCAGACGGTGCCGATTCTCGGGGACATTCCGCTGATCGGGGGGGTGTTCAAGAACGTCGTGTCGATCAACCTGCTGCCGATCCTGATGGGCATCAGCATGTGGCTACAGCAGAAGTACATGCCCAAGCCAGCCATGCAGGCGAAGATCGAGGCGGCCAAGAAACAGGCTCAGCAGGGCAAGCCGAAGTCGGGGCCGTCGCCTGAAGACCAGCTTCGCCAGCAAATGATCATGAGCTATGTGATGGCGATCCTGTTCCCGCTGATGTTCTACAAGATGCCGTCCGGGCTGAATCTCTACTGGATGTCCACGAACGTCTTCGGCATCTGCGAGTCGCTGATTATCCGCAAGCAGATCGACGAAGAGAAGAAACGCCGGGCGCTCGAAGGCCCGCGGCCGCCAAAGAAGACTGGGGTCGTCGCTCGACTCTTCAAACACATTGCGTCGCAGGCTGAGGAGATTCAGCGCAAGGCGGATGAATTGGGCAAGGCGGACGAGTCCAAGCGGAAGGACAAGCCCGACCAAAAGAAGAAGCCCTGATGCCCGCCGCCGCTTTCGACGCCGCCGACCCCGTCACACTCGAACCGTTGCGAATGCTGGCCGAAGGCGCCGCCCGGGTTGGCGGCCAGGTCGCACGCCAGTACTTCGGCACGGGGATGGAAGTCTGGCTCAAAGCGGATCGCAGCGAGGTCAGCCGGGCGGATGAAGCGGCGCAGGCCGCAGTCATCGCGCACCTGCGCGCCGCTCGGCCGGACGACGCCTTCGTGGCCGAGGAGCAGCTCACGCTGTCGCCGCCGCCTCCGCCGCCGCCGTCCGCGGACCGCCTCTGCTGGGTAATCGACCCCATCGACGGCACGCGCAACTTCATTCGGGGCATCCCACTGTACGCGTGCTCGGTGGCGGCCATGATCGGCGGCCACTCCGTCGCGGGGGCGGTGTACGACGCGCCGCGGGACATGCTGTATTCCGCGGCGCGCGGCGGCGGTCTGCTGATCGACGGTCGGCTCCAGCTAGCGCGCGCGGGCGGCGCGGTGCGTGCACGCGGCGTAAACCCGAAGCCGGTGGTGGCGATCCCGTCGAGCCCGACCGCGCTGACGGCGGCCAACGCCCATGCCTGGCTGGATCGGTTCGTATGCCGCGGCCTCGGCTGCACGGCGCTGCACATGGCCTGGGTGGCGAGCGGCGAGCTGGAGGCGATGCTGGCTGACAATCCGCGCTTGTGGGACATCGCGGCCGGTGCGCTCCTGATCGCGGAAGCCGGCGGGCGGGTCACGTCGATCACCGGGACGCCGTTGTTCCCGTTCGACGTGGCGCGCTACGGGGGGGAGCCGCTGCCGACGATCGCGAGCGCGGACGCGGATCGACACGCGACGTTCCTTGCGCTGTAACAGCCGGCGCGGTCCCCAGCGCTTGAATGATCGCACGAAATCCGCCAGGGCCGATCGGCACTCTCTTGCGATGAGGCGGCGGGCTCGTCTACGATCCCGGCCACAGTAGCTGCGACCGGGGGATCGCGGCTCGGCAGGAGCCTCGCCCTCCCGACCGTCGCAGGGCTTCTGTCGAATCCGCTGTATGTGTCTCGGAAGCCTCCCTTGCTGAATCAAGCCAGCAACCTCGACCCGTCGCCACGACAACCCAGCGATCTGACGCCGGCCGAGGCCGAACCGCGCGACCCCGCGCGCGCCAGATGGATGTTCGTGGTCGGTGGCGCAGTCCTCGTCGCCGCGGCGCTGCTCGTCTATCGGCCGACGTTGGGGTATGAATTCGTGGGCTGGGACGACGACAAGAACATCGGGTTGAACCCGATGGTCGTCCTGCCGCGCGGGTTGGCAACCATCTGGACGAGCCTGCGGGGCCCGGCGGGGCTACCGAACTACCCGCTCATGTACACGTCGTTCTGGTTGGAATACCGCCTGTGGGGTGCGACGCCCGGCCCTTATCACGCTACGAACGTCGTGCTGCACGCGCTAAACGCCGTCCTGGTCATGCTCCTACTGCGCCGCCTGGGCCTAAGCCGGGTCGCCGCCTGGCTGACCGCTGTGCTGTTCGCGCTCCATCCGCTGCAGGCTGAATCCGTGGCCTGGGTCACGGAGCGCAAGAACGTCCTCTCCGCATCGTTCTATCTCATTGCGTTCTTGCTGTACGCCCGCTATCGGGCGGCTCCGCGCCCCGCGACGTACGCGCTGGCGCTGGCCACGTACGTCGCCGCCCTGTTGAGCAAGACGGCCAGTGTGACCCTCGTGCCGTCCCTGTTCCTGGCCGACTGTTTGGTCTTCTGTGACGCCCGGCGGCTCACGCAGCAGACCGCCGCGCAGAGTATCCGCCGGCTTTGGCCGTTCGCGGTCATTGGCGTGGCGGTCAGCCTGCTGTTGGTGGCGGTGGAAGATCGCCCGAGCAGCCCGCTGCCGTGGGCCAGCCGCGCGCCCGTCGCCGCACTGGCGACCTGGTTTTACCTCGGCAAGCTGGCGGTGCCGACCGACTTGATTCCCATCTACCCGCGCTGGTCGATCGACGCCGCCGCGCCCAGCGCGTGGTTACCGGTATTCGCCCTGGTGCTCGTCTTGTGGGCGGTGTGGCATTGGCGCGCGACGCTCGGCGGGTATATCGTGTGGGGGCTGGGCCACTTCGTCAGCACGCTGTTGCCGGTGTTGGGATTTTTGCCGTTCGGCTACCACGCGCACTCATTCGTGGCGGACCGGTTCGTGTATCTGGCGTGCGTGGGACCGTTCGTGATGCTCGTGCTGACGGCCGAGCGCGCCTGGCGCGCCGCGCACCGATCTCGAGCCAGCCAACTCATCTTGCCGACGGCCGGCGTGGCGGTGGGCGTGGCGCTGGCCGTACTGACCCGGCGGCAGCTTCCGGTCTGGCAGTCCTCCGCGACCCTCTGGAGTTACACCGTCGCCAGGAATCCAGCCAGTTGGGCGGCGCAGGGCAACTACGGCAGCGTGCTGTACTTCCAGCAGCAGTACGCACAGGCGCTCGCACACTGGCGCGCGTGTCTGCGCCTCGAACCGGAATCCCTATCGGTGCATTTGAAGATCGCACTCGCCCTGCGGGCCCTGGGCGACTTGGACGGCGCGGTGGCGTACCTGCGCCGTGCCGCGGAGGAACACGCCGACTACCCGGATCTGCGCGCCGCGCTCGCGGACGGCCTGGCAGCCCAGGGGCAGGTCGCCGAGGCCGTGCAGATGCTCCGGGAGATCGGCTGGACCTACCAGGACAAATGTGCCTTAGCCTACGAGCGGCTGGCTTGGATTTACGCCACATGGCCAACGCCGACGTGGCGCGACGGGAAAGAGGCGGTCCGCCTGGCCGAGTGCGCCGTCGGACTGACGCAAAGCCAACTAGCTCAGCCGCTCGACACGCTGGCGGCGGCCTATGCGGCGACCGGCCGGTTCCCACAGGCGGTCGAAGTGGCGGAGAACGCGCTGCGTCTCGCGCAGCGCGACGGGGACCAGGTCCTCGCGGCGGAGATTCAACGGCGACTGACCGGTTACCGGGCCGGCCGCCCCCACCGTCAGGGGAGCGGGCCATAGAAGTCCGGTCTGGGCCCCGCCTCCTGTCCGCCGCGGGGTGGGCGAGCGTCCCGCGGCGCTGGGCGCAAAGAGAATCCCTGGCGGGTGGAAGCTCCCGCCAGGGACTCGAAGTTTGCGTCACCCAATTACTGCAAGTTAGCGGCGGCGGAGGAAGAGCAGGCCGCCCGCGATCAGGAACAAAGACGCCGGCTCAGGCGTTATGTCGATTTTCCAGTAGAAGTTGGCGACCGGCCCAGTCGAGCCGAACCAGAGCCAGCTTCCCGGAGGCGGACCTTTCCAGAAGTCGTTGGTGCTGGAGCCAACCGTCGGGGGGTTCGCCAGAACCTGGCCAACCTGCTGGCCATTGCTCGGATTCGAGAGCGTCAGGCTGGCGAGCAGATAGCCGTTGGCGGGGACCGGGATGCCGTTGACCGCGAGGCCTGTGGCCGAGTACGTCGAGTAGTAGCCGCCCGCCAAGTTCACGGTCTGGGTGCCGAAGTTGAGCCCGCCGAGAAGCACCGGGTTCAGATAATTGGTCACGTCGTAGAACTTAATGAGCATGTCAACCGTGGCCAACGTGGCGTTGCCGGTCTTGTTGTAGACCGACCAGCCAACCGAGTCGACGTGCCAAGGAGGTCCTCCGACGGGGTACAGAGCGGTGTTGAGATCCAGCTCATCACCGATCTCGGTACCGCCCGGCTGCGCGTACGCGGAAGTAGCCGTCGTGGTGTCGTCGTACACGATAGTTCCGCGTGTCGGCGCACCCATTTGAATGTGGCCCGCAAAATCGGGCCGACCGGCGTCATACGCCTCGATTTGCGCCGCGAACACAGGGATCGCGAGCGCCACCAAACTCAGAAACACAACCGTTTTCCTCATATCCTTCTCCTTTGCCAGGCACGATTGGTGGATCGATGCAGGAACACCCTTCACCGCGCCACCCGCCTCCTTTTCCTCACGAAGCCTCTCGTCTGCCGGGTTGCCGCCGCTACGCCGCGCCGGGCCCAACAGGTAGTCCTCGACCGCTCACGCACGCCGCCAACCATACGCATAAGCCACGTCCGTAGCGCGGCACTGACAAGTAACGTTAGAACGCTTCCTAAACGACGTGCGGAAACACAAAATCGCAGAGCTGGGCGCTCTTTCCGCCTCCGGTGTTCTTACTCCTCATCTTCCTGCTATTGAGTCTATCGCCGCGTCCCTGCGATGTCAATGCAATTCACGGGCCCCGCACGGCCGACTCAGGGCAACCGCATTCTCCGAT
>PMMM01000172.1 GCA_003162245.1 Phycisphaerales bacterium | reverse complement strand
TGCGTGGCTCAACGCCGATTGCAACGGCGACACGCACGTCACCTTCACCGACATCGACCCGTTCGTCGCCCACATCGGCACGACGTGCCCGTAGACGCGGTCCGCGACCGCGATTGGGGGTAGGAGTTGGTACGGTGCGTCGCAGGACGCACCGTACCGGGTGGTCGGTCCGTACGCTACGCGATGCGTGCATTCCCCCGCTACGCAGTCGCGGCGGCGGCGAAACAGCCCGACCCCGCATTCGTAAGCGTCCTGCCAGGTGCAGGTTGTCGCGCCGAGGAGCCCGGCGGTCGCTGAGATCGTCAGGGGCGCGGCGGGGCGGTGCCGGGGAACAACTCAGGCCAGCAACGGACGGGCTGAGCGGCGATGCGCGTCAGCGCCGCGCGCCAGTAGGTGTACGGCGTCGACCCTGTGACGCCGGCCGATGGCGAGAAGGCCGGGCCGAGGGTAGCTCCTCAAGCCGTCTGACGCTCTTCGCGGGGGGCCGGGCGGACCTTGGGCGGCGATCCCAGATGCTCTCACTGGCTCGAAGACGCGGAAAAGGGGTTCGTAGCGCCGCTGGAGGCCGTGGCGTTAACTGGCCGGTCGCCTGTTAACGAGAGACACAGAGAGCGCGGGGGCCATCAAGGTTCTGGCCCCGTGCTCGTGGACCCGCGCGCACCTTTCAACCAGGAGGGCCGATGCCCGATGCCGCCTGCGATTTGCCTAGCGTTCCAGTCGTCGAGAAGCGCTGGTTTCGTCGATGTAGATCAGCGCGTCGAACGCCTTGGTCAGGTTGACCTGCGAGAACTGCTCGTCCATCGCGAGCGCCCCGATGTCGCGGAAGTCGATGCGTCGGGTCAGCCAAGCGGAGCGCGGGTCGTCCGCCGCAGCCTTTCGCAGGTCGAGGATGGCCCGCCGCAGGCCGGCGCTGTGGAAGTAGTACTCGGCACTGCCGGGCTCCGACGGCTGCAGGTCATTGGCCTGGAGACCTCTGCCCCGCGCGACGGCGGTGTATTGGCCGGTGTTGCACGCGAACCCGAGCACGACCATATCCGAGCCGAACTTCTCGCGCAGGTGGACGCCCATCGTCTTGCCCGGCATGCCAAGACCGCCGCAGCTCACGTGGCCGTTGTGCGCCCAGAGGACGATCTTCGTGCCGGGAGGGGCCTGTTTGAGAATCCAGGCCACGTTCGCCGCCATGCTCTCGTCGCGCTTCGCCCCGGATTCGTCGCCCCGCGACTCGGCGCATTGCAGGGCAACGCGTGCGTTCTGGATCACCCAGTCGCTGTCCTTGGCCGAGGCCTTCGACGCGTAGCCGTCGCGCCCGGCCTGAAGGTGCTCCAGGACCCCGCGACAGAGCCGGACCACCTGTGCGGCGTCGGCGTTTTCTCTGCCCTCGTTACCGGCGTCCTTGGACGCGCTGGCTGGCTGTGTATCGCCCGTGTACTTGATGCACAAGCTGCCCGCGCCGGCCTGTGTGTCGGAAGTGTCCCTGGTGATCGTGTAGCCGTTGCCGCGCAGCTCAAGACCCTTGGGTGGCTGACTTTCCAAGCCCAGGTCGATTGTGCCCTGCGTATCGTACGGCTGACCGTCGATCTCCACGTGCAGGTCGTCAAACCACGCCGTGCCGTCGCCCATATGGACCAGGCCCAGTTCGATCGCCCGCGTGACGGCCGGTATGTCGGCCTCGATCTCGTACCGCGTCCACGGCGTCGTGCCCTGCGGCCCCCGATCGAACAGGTTATCGAGCCGGTAGAGCGTGGTTGGGCCCGAAACCCGGAGCAGCAGTCCCGCCCAGCCGCGGGAAATACTGTCGGTCTTGATGAAGCCGCTATAGCGGAGCCGCTTGCCGGCGGCGGCGTTGACCGGCAACGTAGCCGTGGCCAAGCCGTACCAATCGCCGTTCTGCGCGGGGCCGATGGCGTTCGGGTCCTGGAGATTCTGCTCGGTCGCCTCGAGGTGTCTGATCCGCAGGCTGCGCTGCCCGGCCGAGGCGGTGCCGGCATCGACCGTCACCTGGTACCCGTCGCCGCCGGTGTCGAGCCCCTTGGTCTCACCGCTCTCAAAGCCGAAGTCGAACCGGTCGCTTTCGTACTCCTTGCCGTCGAGCTCGACCTGGAGTTGGTCGAACCAGGCGGTCCCGTCGCCAGGGTGCAAAACGCCGAAGTTGATGTTGACGGCGTTCGCGGGGACGTCCATCTCGATCGCGTACTGCTGCCAATCAGTCGTGCCCCGAGGACCGCGCTCCACCATGTTGTCGGATTTCAGAACGCGGTTATCTCCGTCCACACGCCACCAGAGTCCGGCCCAGCCTTGCGTAACGCCCTCGGTCTTGATGTGGCCGCTGTAGCGGACGTGTTTCCCGGCCGCGGCCTGGAGGGGAAATGTGCCGGTGGCGACCCCGAAGGCCCAAGCCGACGGTGTTTTCGCACGGGAGACCCCCGTGTACTTCGTGCGCAGGCTGTGTTGGCCGGTATGGGCCGCGATGGAGTCCGCGCTGGTGGTGTAGGCTTGGCCACTGACGTGGAAACCCCGCGGCGCGCCGCTCTCGAAATCGAAGTCGTATCGGCCGCGGCACGCGAAGGGCTTGCCATCGATTTCGACCTGGAGCGTGTCGAACCACGCGGTGCCGTAGCCTGAGTGCCGGGTGCCAAAGGCGACCGTGGTGGCCTCTTTGGGCACATCTACCTCGACCTCGTAGCGTGTCCACGGGGTGGTGCCCTTGGGGCCACGGTCCTCCATGTCGTCGAACTTCAAGAAGCCAGTCGGGCCGTCGGCGCGTAGCCACAGGCCCGCCCAGCCTTCGGTAAGGTCCTCGGTCTTGATGTAGCCGGTGTAGCGGATGTGTTTGCCAGCTACCGCGGAGACGGGCAGCGTGCCGCTGGCGATCGCGCTGTCGGGACCGTCGCCGGCATGTGCTGAGGACAACGCGCTGTATGCCTGGACGGCGGTTTCGGTGTAGGCGGGCTCCACCCTGTCCAAGAAGTCCCGAACGATATCGGCGGCCACGTCAGGGGTCTGCATGTCGAAGCCGGTGAACTCGATGCGGCCCTGGCCGGACTTGTTGTATTTGCGCATCCACTCGACCATGTCCAGGACTTCCTGGGTGTTCCAAGTCCAGAAGTACATTCCGGCGATCAGTTCCTTCGGATCGCCCATACCCTTCAGCACAAAGTCATTCAGCCGATACGCTTCCGGCAGGTTGGCTTCGATCGAGAAGATCGTGAAGCCCATCTCGCGGGCCAGGAACTCGACCAGGCGATGTTTCATCTGGAAGAACTCCCGCGTGCCGTGCGTCCCCTCGCCGAGCGCCACGATGTGCGCATCGCCGATGAGGGTTTTGAGCGGCTCCAGATCGTCGAGGCTCCCGCCGGCCTCGACCGTGCGGAGCACGATCGCGTTGTCCTTGAGCCAGGCGAGTTCTTCCGGTGTCGGTTCGTGCGTACCCGCGGGCTGCGTGGCCAGCGGGTCCGCGGCGTACGCGATGGCGGCCACAAGAAGCACGACAGCTCTGAGCGGTAGTACTCGGCGGTGCATGGTCGTCTCCCTTCGCTAAACAGCCCGACAATCACTCGTGTGCCGGCCGCGCTTCTACGCTGACGAGCGGCAACAGGCGCTCGGCAGGGCTTCTGTCGTTTCACGCCCCATGCGAGCGGCCCTCCCCCCCGAGTGGGCCGCTCGGGCATGGGGCCTGCCTCCAGGTCAGAAAGGCCGCCGCCGGTTCACCGGCTTGGGGCGGTCACCGGGACATCCGATCCCACGACCTCAAGCTGGAGATCATCCACCCACATTTTCCCGCTGCCGTCGAGGAAGAAACCAAACGCGATGAACTTGGCCTCTTGTGCGACATCGAGCACGAGCGCGTATTTCTTCCAGCCCGTCGTGCCGTGGATGGCCCGGTCGTTCGCCGCCATATTGTCAAACGCCAGTGACTTGTCGGGCCCGTCTACACGCAGGCACAGGCACGCGCCGTCGCCGACCACCTTCTCCGTGCGTACGTAGCCACTGAGCCGCACGCGCTTACCCAGCCAGGCTTCCGCCTGTACGCCCTTGCCGCAGCCGCCGAACGAATCGCCGTCAGCCGGACCGGTGCCCACGTACTCGATGCGGCAGCTCTGTTTTCCGCTGTGCCCCGTCGCGCCGTCGGTCACAACCTGGTAGGGACTGTCCTTCTGCCCCCAGCGCACCCAGCCCGTGGGCATCTGCCCGGCCGAGTCGGATTCAAAGTCACAACTCTGAATTTTCGCGAAGGCGGGGGCGTCGGCGGTCGCCGCAGCCGCCGGCTTGTCCTTGCTCACTTCGAGCGTGCGCACCAGCGTCTTGAAGGTCGCCTCGTGCTTGTCCAGCTTCTCCTCGGGAGTCGTGAGCAAGAACACGAGAATCTCCTCGCCGCGTGGAATCGCCACCCAGTGCTGGGCGGTGCGCACGGCGCCGCCGGCGGAAATCGCGCTCCCAGTGCCGTCCGCAACGATCACAAGCGACATCGCGTCCAGCCCGGCCACTTTCCCGACGCGCTCGGACTTGATGTCCCAGCCCGCTTTCTTGCACATGGCCACATTGCTCTCGGTCAGCTCCTTGGCCGTCACACGCTGGCCGGCTTGCTGCACGAACACCGTGAGCGACGTCTCGTCCCCGGGCGACCAAGCCGCCCGGAGGCGCCCGGGCACCTTGTAGTCGCCCAGGGGCATGGACTTCCAGTCGGCCGGCGGCGTGACCTTGACCCCGTATTCTGTGTCCACATAGGCGTCGGCCGACGGGCCTCCACCCAGCGCCGCAGAGATAGCCGTCGCAAACATCGCCGCCAGGACCATCGCGCGCCTGTGCTGTGCGAACATCTCTAGCTCCTTTTTCTGCTGAAGACCGAGTTTCACGTTCTACCGGACATACTGGCCTCTGGCTTGCGGACCGGTCCCGGCCCGCTGGGCGGTCTGGACCGGCCGGCCGACGGTCCTCATATAGCAATACGCAAAAGGGCGCCTCTTCTGGCACCGCCAAGCCCGCTGTCGCCCGCCGGGCGCTGGGTTTTCCCAATCCGTATTGCATCTGCCGTCCGAAGTCTTGCGTCGCGTCTTACAAATCCACGCGCCTTCGAGCCTGGATCCCGCGGGTGCGGGGCGGCCTGACACGTGGGTTGCACGGATTAGTCCTGCGTCCAGAGCTGAGCGCGGGCGGAACGGGGTTTGGGTCAATCGACGGGAGCGCGTCCGGTTGCGCTCCCGGCCGCCTGCGGAGAAGGGGCAGCGTGAGGTCACCGCGCCTTCTGGCACAGTGCGCACGAGCCACTTGCGGTCGTCTGGCGACTTTGCGGCAGGAGCGTCGCGGTGTACGCGCTGTGAACAGATAGCCCGCAGCCGCCAAGACGCGTATCCCGCAATACTCCGGGTTCACTCCCGTGGATGACGTGCTCGTTTGGCATGAGCACTCCGCCCGGGCGCCCTGCAAGTAAGAACATGTACGGTCCCACGAAAGGCGCTTGCGCGCAAGATACAGGTCGCTTGAAGCAATAGCCTTGTGTGGATCGTCGCAAACTACAAGACGGGCGCGTGCCCGGGGCTCGGAAACCCCGGCGGCGCGGGAGACGTGTGGTGTTACATAAGGAGGACACCCATGAGTACGCGAGTGAACATCGGTAGGCGTTTCGCGCTCAGGTTCGCAGCCTTGGCGCTAGCGGGGGCACTTATGGGGCCCGCGCTGGTCGCCCGAGGCGGCGGTGCCGCCGCGGCAGAACCTGACGCCGCGCCGCTGCGGCTGGCGGTCGGCGATGGTATGGAGGCTGACAGCGGCGGGTTGTTGCTGGCGGGGGACCGGGCGTGCGACCCGAACACCGCGCACCAGTCTAGTGGGTGCAACGGCGCCTACACGGTGGCCCTCGACGGACTGGGGGTGGGCAGCAAGACCATCTGCTTTCAGACGTCTTATCAGCAAGGGGCGTCGCCGCTGCCCACCTGCTCCGACCCGTACTATTGCGCCAACCCGGTTTGGCTCAAGTTCGTCGCCACCGCCGCGTGTGCCAAAATCGACACCTGCGGCGCGACGACGGCCGAGATCCCCGACACGGTTCTCGCCGTATACCGCGGGTCGTGCACCAGTCTCACCGAATTGGCGTGCAATGACGACACGCCCGGCTGCAACCAGGGTGTTGGATCGCAGGTCGTTGTGGAAGGGTTGACTATCGGGACGACGTACTGGATTCAGGTGGGGGTACGCGCGTACGAATCACTCTATAACCCGCATACGAACGGCAACTACACGGTGCGGATCGAGTGCAACAGCGTTGTCTGTCCGTGCGCGCTGCCGAGCTGCACCGGCGTCGCGGAGAACGAGGTCAAGCCATGCGACGTCGCAGCGCGCGTCAACGACGGCTGCGACATGGTCCCGCCCGCGTTCGGCACGATTCGCTGCGACCCGAACAGCGCGAAGATCTGCGGTACAACCATGTTCGATCCGGCAACCGGGACGCGGGACACGGACTGGTATCGCCTGGTCCTGCCCCAGGCGGCCACGATTACCTGGAAGGTCAACGCCCAGTTCGTGCCCGATTTCCGCATCATCGCGCCCGGGCCTGATCCAAACAACCCGTGTGTGGGCCGCACGGTGCTGGCACAAAACGACCCCAACGCGTTCACGCCGTGCACTCAGGCCGCAATCACGTACAACAATGCCCCGCCGGGCACGTACTGGCTGTACATCGCCCCGGCGCTCAACGCCAACCCGAATGGTGTGGCGTGCGGGCGGCCATACCTCGCGGAGGTCACCACAACGCCCTGCAACCCGGCGACCGGCGCGTGCTGCAACGCCACCAACCCGAGCAATCCGACGTGCAGCGTCACGACCGCTGCGAACTGCACCGGTACCACCAAGCACTACTGGGGCGATGGCACGACCTGCCCGCCGGGTAACGGCTGCTGGGTCTGCCCCCCGGGCGCAGACGTCAGCGCCGAGGTCGTGTGCTCCGACGGCTACGTCGACACCTACGACTCGGGCTGCGCGTACAGTGAAACCAGCCCGCCCGTCAATGAGCTCGTCTGCGGCCACACAATGTGTGGCACGTCGGGGACGTTCGTGAAGGGCGGCAGCAACGCGCGGGACAACGACTGGTATTTCGTGGATTTCACCTACAACGGCAACAACCCGGTCTGGACGGACCCGGCCGACCCGAACGTGCCCGAGGCCCGGCAGATCACCATCTCGGCGTACGCCGAGTTCGATGCCGAGGTGCTGATCTGGGATTTTCTCACGCCGCAGAACCCCTGCGCCGGCACCGTGGACACCTCGGTTGACGTGTTCGGCAAGGCCGGCCAGCCGATTCAGTTCTCGTTCTGTAAGGCCAAGGTCGCCGACCCGGCCCACCCGTATGGTGACTTCTTTGTCGTCGTCCGCCCGGCGTTCTTCGGCACGGCGCGGGAAATCCCCTGCGGTAGCCACTACTGGCTGCACCTCGAGTGTCAGACCGTTTTGCCGCCGTGTCCGCCACGGTCGGGTGCCTGCTGCCTACAGGGTTACGACTGCCTGATGCTGACGCGCGGGCAATGCGAGGCACAGGGCGGTCGGTTCGCCGGCGAGAGCATTGCGTGTGCGGACACTTGCTGCCCGTGTCAGGCCTCGGATGCGCAGGAAAACGAGCCCGATTGCTACTACGGCGACGTCAACGGCGGTTGTTATGCATCGCATGGGTTCGGCACGCAGTTGAGCACGCCCGGCTCGGCGATCTGCGGCACCAGCGTCCGGCAGTGGGTTTGCCCTGGGGAAAACTGCACTTGGTCGTGGTGGCTCGACGAGGACTGGTTCGAGTACCACCACCCCGGCGGTGACATCGTCTTGTGCGTGACCGCGGAATTCCCCGCCTGGGCGGAAATTATCAAGCCCGGTTTGGATCCCAACAATCTCTGCGCCGGCCGCACGGTCCTTGCCGCGGGGCAGGGAGGGGCCAACTGCGAGGAATTCTGTCTCACGGCTGCAAATCAGCCCGCCGGGTCGTACTGGCTTCGGATAACGGGTGACCCCCGCATTCCAGTAGCCCACGACGGTTCGGGCCAGTTCGAGTGCGGGGCCCGTTACCGCGCGAGTGTGTTCGCGACGGGTGCGTGTTGCCTGGGCGCCGTCGGGTGCGAGATGATGCTACCCGACCAGTGCAGCGCTCAGGGCGGTACGTTCGTGCCGGGCGCCAACTGCCAGCCCGACTGCAGCTCAAACGGCATCGCGGACGCGTGCGAACCCGACTGCGACGGCAATGGAATCGCCGATAGCTGCGACATTCTAAACAACCCGAACCTGGACCAGAACGGCAATGGCAAGCTGGATATGTGCGAGGGGTCGCCACGGCCCGGGATCTTCACGACCTATGACGACTTTGACTGGGGAACGGATCCCAACGCTGACCGCGGAACGTTGATCAACGTATGGGACGACCCTTCGGGGCAGTTGCAGCGCAACCCCGTACCTGAAACCACGCCCCCACCGTACATCTGTGTGGCCGTGTCGGGGCGCGGCACTCTCGTGCGCATCGACACGCGCACCGGGCAAGTGCTCGGCGAGTACTACTCCGCACCCAACGGGCGGGGGCGGAATCCCTCGCGCACCACGGTGGACCTCGATGGCTCCGCCTGGGCGTCGAACCGCGACGAGGCGGACAACAACAAAGGGTCCGTGGTCAAGGTGGGCCTGCTAATCGGAGGCACACGCTGCAACGCGGACGGAACGAACGACCCCAACGGGCAGTACCTCAAGCCCCCGTTCGAGTACAACACCTGCCAAGACCGCAACGCTGACGGCCTGATCAAGACCTCGCGCGGGGTCGGCGACGTCCTCCCGTGGCCAAACACCGGCGGCGCCGACAACAATGGCGGCGTGTCCACGGCCGAGGACGAGTGCGTCTGCCAGTACACCCGGGTTAGCGGGACCGCGGCACGCCACATCTCGGTGAACTCTCAGAACGACGTCTGGGTCGGCGGCTATGGTAACAAGAGCTTCGACCTCCTTGACAGTGATACGGGGCAGAGCCTGGCCACGTTTAACGCGGGCGCCGGCGGTTACGGCGGGCTGATCGACTGCCACGGCGTGATCTGGTCGGCTGGCGCCAACTCGGTCTTGCTCTGGTATGACACAAAGAACACCATCCCGACATGGGATGATGCAAACGCAGCTCTTCCCGTCAGCTTCAGCTACGGTGTGGGTATCGACGTCAACGGCGACGTATGGAACGCGCAGTGGACGAGCAACAGCATCATCAAATTCCACCCGGACGGCACGCGTTTTTCGGGTTTCGAGGGTGCCGGAAAGAGCACGGGCGGGTCTGGCGCCCGTGGGGTGGCATGCACGCTGAATGACAACCACATGTGGGTGGCGAACAGTTACAGCAACGCGGTCGCGCGCCTCGACAATGACGGCAACATACTTAAGCTGATCCCGCTCGCCCCGGACGGCTCCACGCCGACCGGCGTGGCGGTCGATTCGGACGGCAAGGTCTGGGCCACCTGCTTGGATTCGAACACCGTCAAACGCATCGATCCAAACGCCGGCGTGGACGGGCTGGGCGCGGTCGACCTGACAGTCGGCCTGGGCGCTAGCGCTGGTCCGTACAACTACAGTGACATGACCGGCATGGTGACCCTCGAGACGTCGGCAACCGGCACCTGGTCGGCCGTGCACGATGGCGGAGTGCTTGGCGCCCGGTGGAACCGCGTGACATGGAACACGGAGAATTGCGCGTCGCCGCCCGAGCCGGATGGGACTTCGTTGACCGTCCAAGTCCGGGCGGCGAACCAGGAGTCGCTGTTGACCAGCGAGCCGTGGACGCTGGTTCCAGCGAGCTGCGCGCCGTTCCCACCGGTGTACGGAAGGTTTGTCCAGCTTCGAGTGCGCTTCAAGGGTTCGTGTCCCGGAGAGGACTTCGCGACGCCGGTGCTTTGTAACCTGACTGTCGCGAGTGTGTGCCCCGGCGACATGAACTGCGACGGGCGCGTCACCTTCGCGGACATCGACCCGTTCGTCGAGGCCCTGTCCGGCGAGTCGGCGTGGAACCAGCACCATCCGGGCTGCCCGTGGCTGAACGCGGACTGCAACCGCGATTGCCACGTGACGTTCGCGGACATCGACCCGTTCGTCGCGGTGATCGGCACGACGTGCCTGCCGTGGCCGTAGCGGTTGGCTATCGGCGTTGAGGCGGCGGCGCGGCATTGAGTTGGGCCGTGGGTGTGTGAGACGGGCCGGGGCGGGTTGGTGCCGTGACACTGACCCGCCCCCTTTCGGTTCGGTAGGCCGCACGAGCAGGCGCCCGGACCCGGAAACTCAGGCCCACGCGGCGCCGCCTTGACCGGGCAACGGCAGGAAGCCTAGAATGTTCAGGAGCAAGTGTAAGCAGCGCCGCCTGGGGCAGCGCGCGGGGCGCGGACCGCACGCAGCGCGGAGCCCGCTTGGGGTGGCAACAGGTCCAAGCCGCTGGAATGTCACGGTAGTTCGGATTCAGACTGACCGTTGGTTGTCGCGTCAATTTCCGTCGTCATGCGGGAGTTCAGCAATGCCCACACGTGATCGAAGAGGCCGGGCTCTGACGCTCACCGAGCTTGTTGTCGTCGGGGCGGCGATCGCTGTCTTCGCGGCGGTCGTCGGTCCGAGCGTCTCCAGGCCGCGGATGATCGCGCAGAGAACGGACTGTCTTTCAAACCTGCAACGGATCGGCGCGGCCCTGCAAGCGTACGCGGCCGAGGACGCTCGCGAGCAGGCGATCCCGATTCATGTGAACATGGTTCGATCGCAATGCTCGGCCGGCCCCTGCCTGCAGAATGGCTACTATCTTTGGCGGACAGCTAACTGGTTCGCCTGGGGTGGCCAATCGGCGACACAAGTGTTTAAGACCACATCCTCGAACGGCTACTACCTGAGCGATGAGCCTAATGTGCCACCCGGTTCGCCGAGTTTCGTGCGCCGACCCGAGTACGCCGCCAGCCGGCGTCCGCTCAACGAGTACATCTCGCCGGACCCGCTCGCCGTTTTTCACTGCCCGGCGGACACGGGGTATCCAAACGACCCGCTCGTTGACGACGCACCATCTGCAAACGCCGGCCGTTCCTGTTTTGAAACGCTAGGGAACAGCTACCGTGCCAGCTTGGGCAGTATGACAACGTTAAGCGGAAGCGGACTTTCCGACTCGACCGGCCACTTCGCGTTTGGTCCCTGGGGGCATCGGCTGTCCGCCCTACCCAACGCAAGCGGGCTGGTCCTGATCGGCGATCCCGTCTGGTTCAATATGCTCGGCACGGATGACGGACAGCATCCCGGCCCGCTGGACATACCCGGCTGGCACGGCGTGAGTTTTGCGGAGAATATCCTATTCTGTGACGGCGGCGCACGACTGACATCGCTGGCTGCCTTGACACATGGGCTTGATCGACGACCAGCACCTCCCGATGGGTTGGCGCTGGACACGCCGGACGTGTGTAACGATTACTTGGATTCGCCGACCTGTGGACCGGCGTGGCAACTCGACTGCTACCCTTCGCCGGGGGCGGTGATCTGGGGCGATTGGTCGAGCGAGCTCATGTATTACTCGGATTGCTGGCCGTGGAAGGATGCCCAGTTGAACCCGGTCCTGTGTGCCAGCTTCGGCGGACCAGCCCTTCGACCAAGTCCCCCGCGTGGAAGTCATCTTTCCGCGTCGTCGATAAGCGCGGACAGCGCGCCCCTGCACGAAGCAAACGGGAGTACGCGATGCCTCGCTCGATAGCCATCGTCGTTGGCTTGTTGACCTTGGTCGCGCCGGCGATCGCCGAGCGGTGCACGCCCCCGGCGGATGACCTGTGGGGAGCAGGCGCGGCTGGCGGCAACGCGAGCCGAGCTTCCTACCTGGAAGACTTCGAGTCGTTCGCGGTCGGCGGGCTCGCCGGCCACCAGGGTTGGAGCGGCTGGGCGAGCAACATCCGCGTGATTGACGACACGCCGATCGGTGGGATGCGGTCGGCCCGACATACCAGCGACGGCAGCGGGTTTGTGGGGTTTGAGATCGTCAGCCCGACGTTCACGCCGGCCTATGGCGTCCTCGCCGCGACGCTGCGGCTGAGCGGCGCCAACGTAACGTACCAGTTCAACGCGCTGGGCGACCAGCCCACCGGGCACGACGGATTCTATTTCAACACGGCGGTGCAGTTCCGAACTGACGGGACGATCGCCGCACTCCAGGCCGCCGGCGGCGTCGGCGTATTCCAGGATACCGCCGGAACGTGGACCCCCGGTGTGCCGTTCCAGATTGCGGTCGAGGTCCTGCCGGATGGAGTGCTGAACGTCTACAAGGACGGCGCGGACATCTTCGCTGGGATGGATATCGGGTTCGTTATGACGGGCACCGCCGGCCGCACACAGCAGTATCTGGGCTGGGCGGACAACGCCATCGGGTCCGCCGGGCAGAGCATGACCGTCGACGACTTCACGAACGTCCTGGTGCCGGAGCCGGCAGCATTGGCGATCGCGTGCGCGTGCCTGGCTGCTCGGCGGCGATGACCCAAACGGCTCAGGGGCCGCCGGCAAAGGGCGAACCCTCGGTTGCCGTGGCAAGAACTCCTACGGACACGTCGTGCCGATCAGCGCCACGAAGCCGTCGATGTCGGCGAAGGTCACGTCCGCATCGCCGGTGCAGTCCGCGTTGATCCAGGGGCACGGGGCATGTGTCCAGGCGGACGCGCCGGAGAGCGCTTCGACGAACCAGTCGATATCCGCGAACGTAACTTCACCGTCGCAGTTCGTGTCGCCGGGGCAGCCGGGCGGCGGCGGACAGAGGTTGGGCTCGCAGGGAGTGCCGACCTGCGGCGTGCCGCCCTGCGCGCGGCATGTGGCGCCAGGCAAATCGGGCAGGCACGTGCCATCGGGCATGCAGCAGGCGCCTTTGCAGTTCAGATCGAACACGTATGCCGAGCCGGTGTTGTACCCGACCGTGTCGTCCAGGGTCGCCCCGATCACCGCTGTACTGCCGTTGAGGGCAACCGCGTAGCCGAAGTAGTCCTCCGGCGCCCCGTCCGCGACGGTCAGCTTCGCCTCCTGGATCCACGGCGTGCCCGAGCGGCGGAACACGTATGCCGCGCCCGCGTCAGTCTTGCCCGGGCGGTCATCGCCGTAAGCTCCGATCACGGCGGTATCGCCGAAGATCGCCACTGAATTGCCAAACCAGTCGTGCGCGGCGGCATCCGCGGCGGTCAGCTTGAACCGCTGGGTCCACGCCGTGCCCGAGCGGACAAAGACATACGCTGAGCCCGCGTCGGTCTTGCCCGGCTGGTCGTCGCCGTAGGCTCCGATCACGGCCGTGTCGCCGGCAATCGCGACCGAGATGCCGAAGTAGGCGTAGGCTGCGGCGTCGTAGGGCGTCAGGCGGGTCCGCGATCCCCAAGTCGTGCCCGAGCGGAGAAACATGTACGCGGCGCCGGCGGCGGTCTTGCCCGAATTACTGTCTTCGGACGCCCCGATCACCGCCGTGTCGCCGTCGATCGCAACGGAGTGCCCGAAGGCTGCGCGTGAAGCGGTGGGGAGGAGGCGCGCTTGCTGCGTCCACACGCCGCCGGCACGGACGAAGACGTACGCGACGCCGGTGGGATAGCCAGATAGTGTGTAACGGTGTGCTCCAACGAGTGTGGTGTTGCCGCTGATCGCGACGGCGTTGCCGAACTCGGCATGAGCCGTGAAGTCGGAGGCGGTCAGCTTGGCCTGTTGCGTCCACACCCCGCCCGCACGGACGAAGACGAATGCGGCACCCGCGTCGACCCGTTCATTGGGGTCATTGCCTGACGCCCCAATCACCGCGGTGTCGCCCGCCAACGCTACGGCGAACCCGAAATGGTCGTATTCGCCCGTGTCCGAGGGCTCCAGCCGGGCCTGCTGGACCCACGTCGAGCCGGAGCGGACAAACACGTAGGCCGCACCGGCCTCGTACGGGCCGCCGGTGTAGTAGTGGTCATAGTAGGGGGCCCCGATCACCACGGTGTCGCCGTCGAGCGCGACCGCGTAGCCGAAGCTGTCCCGGGCAAAAACGTCAGTGGCGATGAGCTCAGCCAGCTCCTGCGGATCGCAGCCGCACACATCGCCGACTCCATCGCCGTCGGTGTCAGCTTGGTCCGGGTTGCTCACCCTCGGGCAGTTGTCGCAGGCGTCCGGCACGCCATCGCGGTCGGTATCGGTCTGGTCGGGATTGTAATCCAGCGGGCAGCGGTCACATGCGTCCCCGAGGCCGTCGCCGTCCGCGTCGGCCTGGTCCGGATTGGGCACAAGCGGGCAGTTGTCGCAGGCATCGCCCACGCCATCCGAGTCGACATCCGCCTGATCGTAATTGGACACTGAGGGGCAGTTGTCCATGTCGTCGAAAATGCCGTCGCCGTCGTTGTCCAATTGACATGCGAGATCAAACGCATACGCCGCGCCGGCATCGACCCCGCCCGCGTGGTTGGCGTGATACGCCCCGACGAAAGCGGTGTCGCCCGCGAGCGCGACGGCGGCGCCGAATCCGTCATTGGCGGCGGCGTCCCAGGCGGTTAACTTGGCTTGCTGCGTCCACACGCCATCCGCGCGCACGAAGACATACGCCGCGCCGGCGTCGGGCTTGCCTGGTTGGTCGTCGTAGGCCGCCCCCACAAGGGCGATGTTGCCAGCCAGCGCCACAGACCAGCCGAAGTAGGCATTGGGAGCGGCGTCCGCGGCCGTCAGCTTCGCCTGCTGGATCCAGGTGTTGCCGGTGTGGACAAAGACGTACGCCGAGCCGGCGTCGGTCTTGCCGTCATGGTCGTCATACAACGCGCCGACGATCGCCGTGTCATAATTCAGCGCTACCGAACGGCCGAAGTAGGCGCCGGCGGCGGCGTCCGTGGCAACGAGCTTGATTTGCTGCGACCAGGCGCTGCCCGAGCGGACGAACACGTACGCGGAGCCGGCGTCGATCCCACCGGCGTGGTCGTCCTGGCAAGCCCCGATCAGCAGCCAGTCACGGTGCACAGCGACGGCGCAGCCAAAGCGATCCGACGATGCGCCATCCGAGGCACAGACCGGATTGGACGGCAACGTCCAGTGCCCCGCGGAGCGTGTGCACACAACCGCCGCGCCCGCATCCACCGCCACCGGCGGCCAACAGGACGGATCGGCGTGGTCTCCCCCTACTACGGCCGTGTCGCCGTCTATCGCCACGGCAATACCGTAGTACGCGTAGTCGGTGGGGAGGGTGTAGAGCAGAGTGAGCTTAATCTGCTGCGTCCACACGGCACCTGAACGCGTGAACACGTACGCTGACCCGACGTCGACGTTGGGGTCATCGTCCCGGCAGGCTCCGATTACCACCGTATCGCCGCTGATCGCGACCGAGACGCCGAACGCGTCACCGGCGGCGGCATCGGCCGCGGTCAACTTCGCCTGCTGGATCCACGTGTCCCCCGCGCGCACGAAGACGTATGCCGCGCCGGCGTTGATCTTGCCGAGATAGTCCTCTCCGGGCGCACCAATCACCACGGTATCGCCATCGACCGCGACCGCCGTGCCGAGGTAGTCGTAGCTGGTCGCGTCATCGGCGACAAGTTTGCCCAGCTCCAGCGCGGAGCCGCAATTGTCGCACGCATCGCCAACCCCATCCCCGTCGCTGTCCGCCTGGTCGGGGTTGAACGTGCGCGGGCAGTTGTCACAGGCGTCGCCGAGGCCGTCGGCATCGCTGTCGCTCTGATCGGGGTTGTAGCGCAGTGGGCAGTTATCACATGCGTCGCCAACGCCGTCCGCATCGGCGTCAGTCTGGTCGGGGTTTGCCACGCCAGGGCAATTGTCGCAGGCCTCGCCGCGGCCGTCGCCGTCGGCATCTTCCTGGCCGGGGTTGTAGACCTGCGGGCAGTTGTCAGCATGATTGAACACACCATCGGCGTCTTCGTCCGCGTCGCAGGGCAGGTTAAAGACGTAGGCCGCGCTGTTCTCGGTGCCGCTGACCTGGTCGAGCGCCCGGGCCCCGATCAGTGCCGTGCCGCCGTCCAAGGCGACCGAGTAACCGAAAACGTCGCCTGGCGCAGCGTCCGTGGCGGTCAGCTCGGCCTGCTGCGTCCAGCCGTCGGATGTGCGGACGAATACGTACGCGGAGCCGGCGTCGGACCCGCCCGCGGAATCGTGGGAATATGCCCCAATGAGCGCGATGCCGTGCTGCAACGCGACCGCACAACCAAACATATCACTTGCTGCTGCATCGAGGGCTGTCAGCTTGGCTTGCTGCGTCCACACGCCGCCGGCGCGGGCAAACACGTATGCGGCCCCGGCGCCCCCGGAGACCCCGATCACTGCCATGTCGCCGTGCAGTGCGACCGCATGGCCAAAGCCGCCAGTATAATCGCCACGCAGCTTCGCCTGCTGCGTCCAGACTCCGCCCGACCGGGTAAACACGAAGGCCGAGCCGCCGCCAACGTCACGCGCTTCCCCGATTACGGCTGTGTCGGCCTCCAGCGCAACGGAGCACCCAAACTCGTTGCCGTCCACTGCGTTCGGATCCCGCAATCTGGTCTGCTCGGTCCACGTCCCGGCCGAGCGAACAAACACGTACGCCGCGCCGGCAGAACTCGCGTACACGGAACACGCCCCGGCGATCGCCGTGTTGCCGTCCACTGCGACCGAGTACCCAAGTCCCGTAGCACCCGGGGCTGTCAACTTGGCCTGCTGAACCCACACGCCGCCGGAACGGACGAATACGTACGCTGCGCTCGTGGAATCCGCCCCGACCACCGCCGTGTCGTTGCTAACGGCAACCGAACACCCGAAGTTGCCAGACGCCGACCCGCCTGACGCGACCAACCTGGCCTGCTGAGCCCACACCCCATTCGAGCGAACAAAAACGTACGCCGCACCGCAGGTGCCTCCCGCCGCGCACGCCTCGCCAGGGGCGCCGACCACTGCCGTATCGCCGTCCAACGCGACAGCCAATCGATGGGGATACGCTCCCGTCTTTCCCGCAATCAGTTTGACCAGCTCTTCGGGCAACCCACAGGGATCGCAGGCGTCGCCTGTTCCATCTCCGTCGCTGTCCGCCTGGTCAGGGTTGAACGCCTGCGGGCAATTGTCGCACGCGTCGCCGACCCCGTCGGCGTCCACATCGGCTTGGTCGGGATTCGGGACGAGGGGGCAGTTGTCGACGTCGTCAGGCCAGCCGTCCTGGTCAGTGTCAGCGACACGACTGACAATGCGCGCGTGGGGTGCGCCGCTCGGCGATGTAGCGCCATCCACATAGATGACGCGCGCCTGCATGACCGACGCAAGCAGCCCCAACGACATGCACGTCAGCGCACGCACCACGGTTTTCTTATGCCCATTGGTTGGCCTCGCGGAACTCATCTGAACCTCCCTTGGCCCGCTTCTGCGGGCGTTGCCGAACCCGATCGCCGAGCGGACGTCGTGCGTCCGCGGGAAACTGCCCTGTCACGGGCACGTTGATTGGGCCGCGATGGCCTGCCCCAGCGGATCCATAAACGGCCCCACGATGTACTCTGGGGCCACACGAAGACCCCGGTCGCAAACCGCACAAATTCGGCGTGGCCGTCCCAAAACGCCGTGCAGTATGCCTGGGCGGAGATGTGCCATGGTCAGCGCGGCCGCCGCATCAACCGCCGCCTGGATCGTCGGGTACCGGGCCGGCACGTTCAGCGTGGCGGCCCAGACCGTACCCGGACCCAGGATCGCCAGGAAGGCTAAGCCCCATCCCAGTCGGATCGGCCGATTCGGTGAGCCACTGCCGAACATGGCGTCTCTTCCTCTGAACAAGCCGGCTGACTTTCCATAGTAGCAGCCACCGGCATCGGGACTGCCTTGCTTATCCAAGTCGCGGCTGCGCCGCAGGCACGCCACGCCCCGGCCTGAGAACCCGCCGCTCAACCGGCCAAGCGACGAAACAGGCCGTTTTCTCACGGCGGATTCAGAAGATGGTGCCCGGGCATCGCGACCTGCCCCCGCGCGCCGGCGTGGCCCTGCCGCGTCGCGGCGGTTGCCTTGGGAACTGAGCCTCCACCCACGTATCCGCATTGTAACGACTCGCGCCCAGCCACCCAAACCTGCACGCGCTCGGCGAAGATGCTCATCGATCCGGCACCTCCACCTGGAGTTTGGCCGCCTCGTACGCCAGGTCACGAAACGGGATGACCGTGTAGTCCGGCGTCACGTGCAGGCCCTTGCGGATGCGCGTGAAGACAGCATGCCCATCGAGGAACGCCAGGCTGTGCATGCGCGGCTTAGCATGCCACTCGATCCGATCCAAGCAGTTGAACTGCCATTCGTTAAGCCAGCCGGCATCACCCAGCAGCACCAGCTCGGCGTGGCTCGTGGTCACCTGCGAGACATTCAGCTTCTTGAGCTGGCGGTTCACCTTGTAGAGCACCGTCTTTGCCGGGTCGCTCGACAGCACGTTGAGCTGGTCCTGGCCGATCAGCATCAGGTTCGTCAGGTAGCTCGTGCCGTAGTACGTGAAGTTGGTCGGCCGCGCCTCCTCGCTGCCCGTGTCGCTCGGACAGCGATAAACACCGCCCAGACTGGGATCCAGCACCGAGTCGAGCCGGAGATACCGGTTGAACGGCTTGGGGATTGGATCGGTGGCCGGCAGACCGGGCCACGGCAACTGGTTTGTGCCCTGGGCGCCGCCATAGTTGTAATTGACGTTAATGCCCTGCAGAAAAGCCCCGGCGTTCTCGTCCAGGTAGAAGCGAGAGGCCATGGCGAGTTGCCGTGCATTCGAGAGACATACCAGCCGACGCGTCTGCTGGCGGGCATTGCGCAGCGCTGGCAGGAGGATCGACAATAGCAGGGCGATGATTGCGACCACCACGAGCAACTCGATCAGCGTGAAGCCCACGTGGCTCGTACAGGTGCAACGCCGTGTCACATTCGTGGGCATCGTCATACCGCTCACGCTCATTCCAGCCCAGCCTGAGCCGCCCCCGCGTCGGCGGCCGTCAGTTGCGCGAGACGGGCCCGGGCGGACTCCGCAATCCAGCCCGCGCCCGCCGACAGGCAGCGCTCAAACCACGACTGGGCCTCTGACGAGTGTCCGGCACGATAGGCGCGCTCCCCGGCGACAAAGTACGCCAATGCCGCGGAACCGGAGGGCATCTGCGCCAGAAGCTGCTCGGGAGACATATCCGGATCCAGCAGGAACGCCATCGCCGCGTGCTCGGGCAGTTGCTCCGGCGTCCGAGCCAGTATTTCCCGGGCGCGCTCCAGTCGGCCGGCCTGCCACTCCAGCAGGAACCAGCCCAACGACATCCGCTGCACGGCGATCTTGACCGCCTCCCCGTCCGCGTCGAATTCCCGGTTTCGGGCGGCCAGACGGATGTCGCTGCCCACCTGCTGCGCCAGCGCCTGGCTGGCCTGCCGATAGAAGCCGAAGCAGATGAACGCGGCGCTGATCGCGATCACGAACACGCTACTTAGCGTGAGCGTCGCCGTCAGGTTCCGTCGCGCCAGTTTGCGGAACACGTACAACGCGCTGTCGCGCTTGGCTTCGATGGCTTCCCCCGCGAGGTAGTGCCGGATGTCCCGGGCCAGCTCCACCACGCTCTGGTAGCGCCGGTCGCGCTCCTTGGCCAGCGCCTTCAGAACGATGGTCTGTAGCTCGTCATCAATGGGGCAGGTTCGGGACCGAAACCGGCGCGCGGTGCGGTGCTTGACCCCCGACGCGCTTGACCAGCGTTGGCTGGGCGGCGCCGGCGGCGTTTCCACGATGTGCCGCGCGACCTCCAGCCACGTGCCCTCCACCACATACGGGAACTGACCCGTCAGCAACTTGTACAGGATCACGCCCAGCGCATAGACGTCCGTGCGGGTGTCAACTTCGCTCGTGTCCCCACGAGCTTGCTCGGGCGCCATGTACTGCAGCGTCCCCATCACCTCATGCATGATCGTCAGTTGCTGCTCCTCCGTTTGCAGCAACGGGCGCGCCAACCCGAAGTCGAGGATCTTCGGCTCTCCCTCCCGATCCACCAGGATGTTCGACGGCTTGAGGTCGCGGTGAATCACGCCGCGCCGGTGGGCATGCTCCACCGCGTCGCAGACCTTCCCGTATATGGCCAGCAGTTGCTCGAGGGCCAGACCGCTTTGGTGAACGTAAACGTGCAGCGGAGTGCCGTCCACGTAGTCCAT
Organism: Phycisphaerales bacterium; assembly: GCA_003162245.1. Classification (GTDB taxonomy): domain Bacteria; phylum Planctomycetota; class Phycisphaerae; order UBA1845; family Fen-1342; genus Fen-1342. Next base: position 1,392 of record PMMM01000172.1, on the reverse strand, counting down.
CACGTAGAACAACTGCCCGTCGACGGCGATGCCGCTGTGGAAGATGGCGACGATGTTCGGGTGGTTGAGCTGGGCCGCGAACTCAATCTCGCGCTCGAAGCGCTTCCGGGCCGCCACGGAAGCGTACACGCCCTCCTTTAGAACCTTGACGGCGACCCGGCGGTGAGTGCCGGCCTGCAGCGCCTCGAAAACAACCCCTTGGCCACCTCGGCCCAACTCGCGGATCACTTCGTAGCCGGGAAACAGGTCCCTCGGTCGCGCGTCAGGGTCGTCGACGCGGCTGGGAATCGCCGCCCCCTCGGGCGATACGGCGGTTGCGCTCTCCGCGCCCCGCACCGCTGTTTGCGGTTGCTGCGAGCTCCCGAGGCCGGGCGGTTCTTTCAGCTTTCGCAGCACCCGCTCGTCCGCGAGGCACTCGTCCACCCTCTCGCGGCAGTCCCCGCATTCCGCGATGTGCCGTCGGAGCGGCTTCGCGTCGGTCGACGAGAGGGCGTCCCGGGCGAGCATCTCAACCTGTTCCGCTGTCAGGCAGTCCACGCTGCGAACTCCCGCTCGAAGGTCAGTGCCCTGAGCGTCGCCAGCCGCCGGCGTCCCCTCACCGCCGCGCACGATCGTGCCCCCCTGGGCCCGAGGGCCATGCCCCGGGCCGGTCCCTCGGGCTTAACACTTATTGGCTCCCCGACACCAGGTCTTTCACGAGATTTCCTCCATGTCACGCTGCAGCTCCCGCAAGTGCCTCAGCACGCGGCTCTTGTGAACGTACACCGCATCACGCGTAATCCCCAAATTGGCGGCCACCCGATCGGCCGGCCAGTCTTCCAGGGCGTAGAGCCGGAATGCCTGGAAGGTCTGCGGATCCACGTGTGCGCGCGCGAGTTGCAAGCAGGCGCTGAGCTGCGCGCGCTCCCACTCCTGCTCAAACAGGTCGGTCAGTTCGTGGTCGTCTGGAATGCGGTCCAGAAACCGCGTTGTGCCGGCCGCGTCGGCCACCTGCACTTCCCGCTGCGCCGGTCGTCGCTGGGCCTCGCAGACCTTGTTGAACGCGATGCCTTGCAGCCAAGCCCGCAGCCGCCCACGTTTCCGGTCGTAGTCGCCCGCCCGGAAACGCTCCAGAAAGACCACCAGCGTCTCCTGGATGACGTCCTGCGCGTCGTGCTCCTGGAAACCCGCCCGGCGGGCAAAGGCCATCAACACCGGCCCGTAGCGCGCACAAAACTCCCGCCAGGCTTGGTCGTTGCCTTCCTGCCGCAGCCCTTGCAGAAGTGTCGTGCTCGTCACCGTCGTGGACATGGCTGCTGTTGCCCCTCGGAACGCAGGCCACGGTGCCATTCGGTTCCCGACCCCAACAGGATACCGTCTCACCGGGCCGCTTAGAGCAATTTCACTTTTCCC
>PMMM01000141.1 GCA_003162245.1 Phycisphaerales bacterium | reverse complement strand
GAGTGGTTCACCGACAGTTGCGGCGGAGCAGCGGTAACGAGCCCGGTGAGCCCGACCACGACGACCACCTACTATGCCCGAGCGCGGAACACGACCACGGGCTGCGTCAGCGCAACCTGTGCCAGCGTGACGGTCACGGTGAATCCGCAGCCGGCGACGCCGACCAGCCCGCTGGCCACGCCTGACACGACCTGTGCGGGCCAGCCGTCCGTGCTCTCGGCCACGGTCGGCGGCGGTGAGACCGTCGAGTGGTTCACCGACAGTTGCGGCGGAACGCCGGCAACGAGCCCGGTGAGCCCGACCACGACGACCACCTATTACGCCCGGGCTCTGAACACCACGACGGGCTGCATCAGCGCAGCCTGCGCCACGACGACGGTGACGGTCGTGCCGTGCGGCGCGACCGGTGCCTGCTGTGTCGGGGCTTCGTGCCAGAATCTCACCGCGGCTGAGTGTGCGGCGCTTCTCCCCGTCCCCGGCATTTACTACGGTGACGGTTCCGCCTGCTATGGTACTTCCTGTCCGTCCGTCGGGTGCAAGGGCGACATGAACTGCGATGGGCACGTTACCTTCGTCGACATCGACCTGTTCGTCCAGGCGCTGAGCGGCGAGTCGGCGTGGAACGTGAACCACCTCTGCCCGTGGTTCAACGCGGACGCCAACAACGACCTCGCGGTGACGTTCACGGACATCGACCCGTTCGTGGCCTTGATCGGCACGACCTGCCCGTCGGGCGGTGCCGCCACCGGCGCGTGCTGCTATCCCGACGGGACGTGCGGCGTGACCACACAGGCCAACTGCACTAACAGCTGGCTCGGTGCGGCCTCGTTGTGCAGCGCCTGCCCGCAGCCGGGCGCCTGCTGCTCGACGACCGGCACGTGCGCGGTGATTACGCAGACGGCCTGCACGAGCGCCGGCGGTCACTACTTCGGTAACAGTACCGCCTGCCGCAACGGCACCCAGTGTCCCGCGTCGTGCCGGGGCGACATGAACTGCGATGGGCACGTTACCTTCGTCGACATCGACCTGTTCGTCCAGGCGCTGAGCGGCGAGACCGCCTGGACCCACTGGCCGTGCCCGTGGTTCAATGCGGACGCCAACGGCGACCTCGCGGTGACGTTCGTCGATATCGATCCGTTCGTGGCCTTGATCGGTACGACCTGTCCGTCGTAGGATCGCGCGGGCGCCCGACCCGCGGACCGCCCGCAAACGACCGCAATTACCGCCAGGCCGGTGAGCAACCTCGCCGGCCTGGCGTTTTCCTGCGCCGGGTACGGCAGGCTGCGCATAAAAACCATCATCGGCTACCCCCACCTGGACAACGTCCGCTGCGGATCGCCGTGCGGTGCCCAACCCCTACTTGGCCGCCGCCTCCGGGCACAGCCCCGTGAGCTTCTGCAGCAGGAACGCCTCGAGCAACGGATCGCGCCCCAGGGGCACCCATTGCACGCTGTGCCCTTTGGTCTTCAGCCCCTCGGTCGTCGGCAGGCGCTCGCTGTAAATTCCCAGTGCGCCCGAAGCCGTCGTCACCTGCCGCTCAGGAGCGCTGTAACGCGACTTGTCCACCCGCACGGCCACGCGGTAGCGCGCGGGCGCCGACGCAACGTCCGCCGGCGCGGATGACGCACTCGGAGACAGGCTCGCCGCCGGCTGCCCGGCAGCCGATTCGTTCGCGGCGGCCTGCGCCCCGCCGTCCAGCGGCTCGACGCTGACCGTGACCCTCCGCTGCGTCGTGTGCAGGCTGGATTCGAGGGTCTGGTAACCGCCCTGCGAATCGACCCGCCACCACTCGAACCACTGCCCGCTGGTCGTGGGCTTGGTGACGATCACCCCGTTGCTGCGGTCCACGTACTCGGGCTGAAGATCGTAGCGCCGCAGCAACGACAACGAGTCGTCGAGAAACGCATCGTGATCCGGGATCCGCAGCGTCGTCGCCGTCGGGCCGGTCGGTTGACCCGGCGCCTGGCAACCGCACAGGACCGCCACGAGGCCCGGCAGCAGCGCCAACCCGGCTGTCATGGCGCTACGCCACCCCGCGCGCCGCGCACGGGCTCGCGGCCCGGAGTGCGGTGCGCATCCGGACACTTGCGGAATCCTCTCTCCGCCCGGGTTCATGCCGCGATAATAGATGCACGGGGCGGGATTGCAAGCGGGTTCGTTTCGGACGACCGCCGGCCGAGCGCAATTTCAGCGTGGTGGCCGCACCCACAGGACATCCAATTGGAATAATTCATACGGAAGCTGTCGTGTCCCCCTTGGAGCCCCGCACCGCCGCACATCGGCGGGCGGGGCTCGCATTTTCCCGCCGCAATGCGCCGCCCGTCCGGCACTCCGCCACGTTGACGTTGCTCCCCCGACCTGCATACGATGCCCCTCGCCCAGCGGTTTCGGCCGAGGAACGCCCCGCAACGGAGTGCACCCGTGAGCGACCAGAAGCCGGCCCCCAGCGCAGCCCCCAGCCCACCTCCCGGCCCCAGCCCCGCGGCTTCCGCCGCCCATGAGCTGACGCCGCCGCCCCTGGATCGCGATTCCCCCCAGCTCACGCTCCGCGCCCTGCTGACGGGCGTGATCCTGGGTGGGCTGCTGTGCTCCTGCAACATCTACACCGGGCTCACGATCGGCTGGGGGCTCCCGATGTCCATCACGGCCGTGCTCATCAGCTACGCGTTCTACGCCGCCCTGCGGGGACTCGCCGGCGTCCGGCCCTGGGGCATTCTCGAAAACACCTTCAGCATGACGACCGTCCAATCCGCGGCGACCGTCTCTTCCGCGGGCCTCGTCGCCCCGATCCCCGCCTTGGCCATGCTCACGGGTCAGACGCTGACCTGGTGGCCGCTGGCCATGTGGATTTTTTCGGTGTGCCTCGTCGGCATCACCGTGGCCATCCCGTTGCGCCGGCAAATGCTCATCGTCGACAAGCTGCCCTTTCCGAGCGGCCTCGCCACCGCCGAAATGCTCCGCGAGATGTACGCCAAGGGGGCCGAAGCGCTCGCCCGCGTCAAAATGCTGCTCGTCGCCGTCCTGGCCGCCGCCATCGTAAAGCTACTCGCGACACCGCCGGCCTCACTCATGGCCCTGCTCACGCGGCGTGGCTTGGCGGCAGCCCAGCTCCGGCGTTGGGGCTTCCCGCTCGACAAATGGGGCTTCCCGTTTGCAATCCGCGGCCTTAGCGCCAAATCGCTGACATACTCGCTCGATCCGTCGCTGCTGATGGTCGGTTTGGGCGGGCTGATTGGCTTCCGCTCCTGCGTCTCGCTCGTCATCGGCTCGCTCCTGGCCTGGCTGGTCCTCGCACCGCCGCTCGTCGAACGGTCGTACATTCGCTTGTCGATCAGCGAGCCGCTGGCCGTGTTGCCGGCCGGCGTCGCCGGGCGGTTGCCACCCGAGCCGGACGGCTATGCGCGCTACAAAGCCGAAACCCGCGAGCTGGCGTTCAAGGGGCCGATGAGCGTCGACGAGCAGGAACATTTGCTCTCGCTGAGCAGTGATCCGCGCTACCGCGAAGCCGTGCACAAGCTCTGTCTGCGTTCGCAGCTCAAGCCGGCCGTCGCGCCGGCCGCTCTCGCACAAGACCCCGATTACGTCACCACCCGCGACGTGCAGACCGCCGCGCCGCTGCCAGGCTGGCCGAAGGACCTGACCCTCCCGCGCGAGTTCGGCCACATGCTGCGCTATGATACGAAGGCCAGCCGGCTCGTCGCGCTCGGCGTCCTGTCCGATGAGTGCCGGACGGTCATGTCGGAACGTGCCGCACAGGTGGCGCGCACATGGCCGAAACAAGCGGCGGCCTGCAGCGAGTTCATCGCCGCGCTCGACAAGCTCTACGAAGAAACCCGCCAGCCGCTCCTGCCACCCGGCGTTGCCATCCCCGCTGCGCTCGCCGACCGAGTTACCTATGATGCCAGCGCGCGGACGCTGCACGCCCGCGGGGTCCTGACGGCCGACGACGCGGCTGCACTGAAGGTGGTTCTGCCCGACAATCCCGACTTCGCCGCCACCGTCCGCACACTCGTAACCGGCACGGGCTTCAACCCCGCCCAACCCGGCTTCAACGACCTGGTGCAATGGCTGTTGTGGCCCGGCGTAACGCTCATGGTCGTCGCATCGCTCGTCGCGTTCGGCTTCTCCTGGCGCAGCATGGTGCACACGTTCACCGGCCTCGGGCGCGGCAAGCCTGCGGCGGGCGGGCGCGCCGAGGATGCCGGCGAGGTGACCGCGCCGTGGTTCGGCAGCGCGCTGGTCCTCGCGCTCGCGCTCTCGGTCATCCTGCAGATCTGGCTCTTCCAGATCGGCTGGTGGGCCGCGCTCATCGGCGTTTTTCTGTCGTTTGCCCTAGCTCTCGTGGCCGCCCGCGTCTCCGGCGAGACCGGCGTCACGCCCGTCGGCGCGATGGGCAAGATCACGCAGCTCGTCTTCGGCGTGATGGTGCCGCGCAACCCCGCCCCCAACCTGATGGCCGCCAACGTCACCGGCGGCGCCGCGAGCCAATGCGCCGATTTGCTCGGCGATCTCAAAGCCGGGTACCTCCTGGGCGCGTCTCCGCGCAAGCAGGTCATCGCCCAGATTGCCGGCGCGGTGATCGGCGCGCTCGTCGGCTCCGCCGTGTACCTCGTGCTCATCCCGCACCCCGCCGAGCAACTCATGACCGAGCAATGGGCCGCCCCGGCGGTCGCGACCTGGAAGGCGGTGGCGGAGCTGTTTGCCGTCGGCCTGAAGGCGTTGCCGCGCGGCACGCCCCTGGCGATCCTGATCGCCGCAGCCCTGGGCGTGCTGCTGCCGGTGCTTGAGAAGATCGTGCCCAAACGGGTCAAGACGTGGCTGCCCAGCCCGGCCAGCCTCGGCCTGGGATTCGTCATCCCCGGCTATAACGCGCTCTCGATCTTCCTCGGCGGCGCGCTCGCGTTGATCCTCTCCAAGCTCTTCCCCACCTGGTCGAAGCGCTTCACCGTCACGATTTGCGCCGGCTTGGTCGCCGGCGAGAGCCTCACCGGCGTCGGGCTGGCCTTTGAGCGGATGTTTACCCGCTGACCCACTCCCGTTTTGCCCGGAACCACGCGCGCGAGACTGAATACGGAGCACCGGATTCCCACCGTGTGGCTGCGCGCGTGCGACATGTGCGCTCCTCGCGCGCGACCCCGCAAAGGCCGCCTCGATTGCACCGCCTTTTTTCGGCGCGGCACGTGCCCGCTTCTAGCGCTGCGGGGGGCCAAATGCAGACGAACCAGAGCCGCATTGTCCTGATTGCTGCCCCTCAAGCAAGCCCTCGCAGTCGCAGCAGTGCGTGAGAGCCCGGGTATTCATACGCATTCCGCTTAGTTT
>PMMM01000122.1 GCA_003162245.1 Phycisphaerales bacterium | reverse complement strand
AAAGCAAGGGACGGGGGCGATGGTGTTGGCGGCTGGCGGAGATTGGCGGAGAAAGAGAGGAGGCTCTCAGCTTTCAGCTATCAGCCGTCGGCCCGTGCCGACGCGAACGGGGGTTGGCAAGGCACCCGCCGTGCCCTGGTCGCGTGCGATCCGAGGCGCGACTGGTAGGGGGTGACCTGCCCCCGCGCCCAACCCGGCCGCGACTAGCGGGGCGCCGCTGGTGCGTGGTTCCTATCTCGCACCCGGGCGTGTGGGAATCCCCTCCCGCGTGCGGCGTCTCGCCATCCGAGTCGCGACCGTGAGGCCGGCGTGCGTCTGCGCGCGTTCCGAGCGCGCAGCGTCGGCAGGCGCCCCTTCCGCCCCAACGGCGCCCGGAACCGTGCCGGTGCTCTCCCGCACGCTATGAGGGCCTGCAGCGGAAGGATGCGCAACGGGTCGCGCTTTTCGCCCTTTTGCACGAGATCACATTGTGGTATAATAGCTTTGTTCCCCGGATCCGGATCAGGCGGGGACGCCCGCCACCGGTCCAAAGGTGCCCCGGTGCGCCCGGGCCATGTCGCACCGGGCAAGGCGGATTACGCACAACGGGTCGCGGAGCGAAACGCCAACAGCGACAGCAGGGGCGCGAAACATGCCGGCCGACACGTACATCCAGGCGCGCTGTCCCAATCCAGCCTGCGGACGCGAATTTCGCGTCGAGTCGGAATCGCTCGGGAAGAGCGTGACCTGCGCGGTATGCGGCCAACGCTTCATACCCTCTGCCCCAAGTCCGGAGGTCGCATCGCGGCCGCCAAGGCCTCCCGCACCGCTCGCCCAAGCACACGCGGTGTGTGATCCGAAATCTATGCCAGCAGTCGCTATCGTGACGCCCGTCGCGCCGTCGCAAGATGTGAACCGGGGCCAGCACCCGGGTGAACCCACTATCAATATCGCGCCGTCCAAGCCCCGGCTTTGGTTTGGACTGCTTCTCGTCATCTCGGCCTTCCTCGCGCCGTCTTTCCCCGGTTTCACACTGACCGTCGGAGTCGTTCTTGCGGTACTCATCAGTTTGTATCTCACAGACGATCGAACCGGGCCCATGCGGCGGGGTGTTGGTCATTTTTTGCGAGTGTCGACGGACAGGCCGACATGGCGCACGGTCAAGTTGACGACCTTTAGCCTGGTCGCGGTCGCCCTGATGGGTTTTGCTGCGGCCGGGTACATCGCGCAACGGCCATCCGCCGAACGGGCGGCCAAGAAAGCGGCCGAGGAAGGCGCGCGAGCGCAGCCACAGATTGCCGCCGACCAACGACCCGCGGTGGATGAAGCAGCGCGAGTACAGCTACAAGTTGCCGCCGACCAGCGACTCGCGGCGGACGAAGCGGCGCGAGTACAGGCCCAAGTAGAGGCCGACGCGCGCCTCGCAGCGGCGCGCGCAAGGGCGCAAGTAGACGCGAACGCACGAGTAACCCGACTTGTGGACAGGGCCAAGGCGTCGCTGACGGCCGCCAACGTTGCCAGAGCCCGGCAAGACATCGACGAAGCCCTCAAGCTCAGCGCCGCCCAGAATCGGGACGTTGCGCTAGCCCTGCAAGGGGCGATCAAAAACTCCGACGATCCGGCGTGGGCGCTCGACGTGCTCGTGCGGCTGTCCGATGCCGAATTAGCCGCGTTCAAGGCCTACGGCGCGCCGCCCGCGTCGCTCGATCTAGGCTACCCGGTCCTCACCCGTAAGGCCGTCGCCAACGCCCGCGCGAGTACTGACGCCGCCCTTGCGAAGCGCGCAGAGATAAGGAAGCGGGAACAGGAAGCAGCGGAAGCCGCGCGGCAGGAGGCGGAGGCCGCGAAGCAGAAGGCGGAGGCTGCGAAGCAGAAGGCGGCGGCCGAGGCCGAGGAACGCAGAAGGGTTGAGAAGGCGAAGGCAGCGGCGGAGGCAGCGGCGGAGGCCAAGGAACGGATAAAGGCGGCCGAAGCGAGGGCGGCAGCGGAAGCCGAGGCCGCACGCAAGGCGCGAGAGGAGCTGATCGAGAAGCAGTTCAGCGGTTGGGATGGCTCGCATAGGGGTCTCACAGAATACATTAAGAAGAGCATGAACGACCCCGATTCGTACCAACACGACGAGACCACTTACATAGACAAAGGCGACCATCTGATCGTTTACACGAAGTTTCGCGGCAAGAACGCCTTCGGTGGTGTCGTACGCAACAGCGCAGTCGCCAAAGTTGACTTGCAAGGGAATATTCTCGAGGTCGTTTTCCAAGGCCCCTGAGCGTCAATTGGGTTCGTTCGGGCTGGCGGCGAAGCGGCACGCGATATCCCAATCCGGCGGGTCGCGTGGCTGACGCGCGGAGAGGTCCCAAGCCGCGACGCTGCAATGCGCGGACCGAGGACTCCAGAGTCAAGACCGATGGAGCAATCGGCGCGTCGCGTCTTGCCACGGCACCGCGAACGCCTCCGCCGCGCTGACGTACCCGCTGTCGCACACTTCCTTACGTTCTCCTGCTTTCGACGCCAGCCCTTGTCCAACCCGATGATGGCCCCGCGGGCGAGGTCTCGCCGACTCGACCCAGCCTGCCCGCTCCGGGGCTGCGACGCGTGCCAAGTTCTTGACGCAGGACCCGTGAGTGTCCCGCTCTGTGTCTCGGTACTACAAGCGTCGGGGATCTTCGCGCGGCGCACAGGTTTTCTGACGGTCTACGTCGGCCACGGGGGGCCGACGCTTCTGCGGCGGAGTGTTAGAGCGCTGCGATCTTCTGCATTACGGCTGCGATCAGCGGCCGGAGCGTGGGCTCGGAGAAGTCGAACTGGCAGCCGGCGGCGCGGAATAGTTCCGGCAGCGGACGCGAACCGCCCAGCGCCAGGCCGTGGCGGTAGAGCGCGACCGCCTGGCGATAGTCCGCCAGCGCGTTTTTCCACACCTGTAGCGCGCCGAGCTGCGCGATGCCGTACTCGATGTAATAGAAGGGCACCTCGTACACGTGCAGCTTGCGTTGCCAACCGTGCCGGTCGTGCCGCTCCAACCCCGTCAGGTCCACCTCGGGCGCGAACCGTTTCGTCAGCGATTGCCAATAGCCCTTCCACGCCTCCAGACCCGCATCGACGTGCGTGTAGACGAAGTGCTGGTACGCGTCGATCGACGCCATGTACGGCAGGAACGCGACGATCTTCTCGAAGAAGCGTTTCGTCGCCCGACTCGTTTCCGGGCCGAAAAACCCCTCCGTGTACGGTAGCGAGAGGCACTCCATGCCCATCGACGCGACCTCGGCAAACTCCAGCGGCGCGCCGCGATACGCCAGGAACGGCTCGTTGCGGCAGGCCCAACTGTGGAACGCGTGCCCGCCTTCGTGCAGCAGCGTCCGCACGTCGTTCTCCGTGCCGACCGCGTTCATGAAGATGAACGGCAGCCGTCGCTCCGCGTAGTTCACCTGATACCCGCCCGGGGCCTTCCCCTTGCGGCTGCCGAGGTCCAGCGAGCCGCGCGTTCGCAGCGCGTCGAAGATCCCGCCCAACTCCGGATCCACTTGATGGAAAACCTGGCTGCAACCCGCGGCCAACTCCTCATCGGTCTGGAACGGCCGCAGCGGCGGCAGGTTGTCCGGGTCCACCGCCAGATCCCACGGCCGCAACGTGTCGAGACCCAGGTTCCGCCGGCGCTCGTCCGCCAGCTCGCGCACCGCCGGCAGGACCACCCGTTCGATCGCGTCGTGGAAGGCCAGGCAGTGCGCGGGCGTGTAGTCGAACCGCTCCATCGCCTTGAACGCATAGGCGCGGAAGTCCTCGCAGCCGGCGTTCCGGGCGATTTGGTGCCGCAGCGCGACCATTTTCTCGTACAGCCGGTCGAGCGGCTCCGCGTCTTGCAGGAAGCGATCGGCCGCCAGCCGCCAGGTCTCCTCGCGCACCTTGCGGTCGGGCTCTTCCTGGTACTTGGCGATCTGTTGGAGGGTCTGCTCCTGCCCGTCGTAGCGGCAGGTCATCGCCGCGGTGATCGTCTGGTACTCGGTGACGAGCTTCTGGTTCTCGACCAGCAGCGGGATGTTCTCCTCGCGGTAAATCTCGATCGTGTTCCTCATGCTCCGCACGAGCACTTCGTAGCGCTTGGGCGGCAGCGAGAGCAGCTCCGCATGGCGAACGAACTTCCGCCGCAGCTTGTCCCGCCACGGCTCGGCATGCGGCTGGACGTTCTCGATGAAGTGCATGAAGCGCTGCTGGCGCTCGGCGTCGTCGGTCTGGCAGGTCATCGCGGTGTACCGCCGGGCGCCTTCCTCCTCGAAGCAGGCCTCGAGCTCGCTGATGTCGATCAGCCACTTCTCGAGCTGCTCGAGGCTGGCGATCTGGCGGGTGCATAGCTCCTGGAAGTACGGCTCGGCGGTGGCCCACTCGCCGAAGTCGGCGTCGGTGGCCACGTAGCGACGAGGAAACTCGACGGCGGACACATTGGCCATACGGTTGCCTTTCCTCTCTGCGCGCGACAGCGACGCGCATCGTAGCGGGCATTATCGGCGAACGACCAACGCCAGCAAGGGAGAATCGGACACGCCGGGCATGGGTCGCGGCGGCCCCTCGGGCCCCGGGGCTAGCGTGGCGCCCGAACGCGCTCGGAAAACCGGACGCCCCACGCTAACGTACGGAACAAAACGGGTGTCTTACATGTTATGATGGAGTGTGGCAGGCGGGGGCGAAGGCACGGTCGGAGACTGGCCCATGAAAGCCGACCACATCATCCTGATCCTCGCGTTCGGGGCGGTCATCGGAATGGCGCGACCCGCGGTGGCCGCCGCCGGCGATCCGCTCTCGCAATCCGCGACAAGTTCCGAAGTGGCCGACCGCATCGCGCCGTACATCGATGCCATCCGCAACGCGCCCGATCCCTCCGCCGCCGTCGCCGCCTATGCCCGTGCGCTCTCGGTCGACCGCGGTGACTGGGCCGCCAGCGACACCTACCTGCAGCGCATGATCGAACTCGGCGTCCCTGACATGGCGTATCAACAAGCCCGCGACCTGACGCGCCGCGAGCCCGACAACGGCTTGGCGTGGGCCGTCGTGGCCGACGTGCACGCGCGGCAGGGCGACTTTGTCCAGGCGCTGTCCGAGATGGTGACCGCTGCGCGGCGACTACCCGCCGACGCGTTCGTGCAGCGGGTCGCGGCCCAGTTGTTCGCCTGGTACGACGTACAGGCGGACCAGTCGCTCGTGAGCGCCGACCTTAAGAAGTCGCTGGACGCGACGCGGCAAGAGTTCATCAATCGTGCGGCATTCGACGAGGCCTACAGGCAGGCGCGTGCGCTCAGCCAACAGGCAAACGCAGCCGAGGGACAGCCCGGAGAGTCGGCGCCAACCGAACCCGCGTTCCAACCCCCTCTGCCCCAGCCGCCGCCCATCCCGGTGGATAACGGCTACACTGAGGACAATTACGAGATCTACCCGCCCGCCCAGACCTACATCAACGATTATTCTCCGTACGCGTATCCGCTGGGTACTTCGCTCGGCGCGTACTCCTACTCCGGGTCGTACTGGTGGCCCTCCGAGCCGGTCTTCGTCTACTCCGGCGGCCATTTCCGCCGCCACGACCTCGACCTGGATCACGGCCGTTCCTGGTGGCTTGGTCGTGGCGCCCGGGGCCAACAGTGGGATCACGATCGCGGCGGCCGCTCTGGCGATCACCGACTCGTCGCACCGGCCCTGCCCGCGTACACCGGGTTGCTCAACGGTCGCGACCGTCCGGCACGTACGACCTGGTCCTGGCTCGGGCGTGGTTCGTTAGGCCCAGCCACCTCCGGCTGGCGCCTTGCGCCTCCCCCGCCGTCTCGCTCCGGCGGCCGGCCCCTCACGCCGGCACCATCCTTCAGCCGCTCAACCTGGGGGCGCTCTGCGCCGTCCCAGGCGACGCCGTCATCGGTGCGTCCGTCGTCCGGCAGCCCCGGACGGTCGTTTGTGACCCCCACGCGGTCCTCCTCGCCGCCGGCGCGGTCGTCGCCCGCCCCAACACGGGCCTTCGCCCCAAGTGCCTCGTTCGGCCGTCCGTCCGGCGGAGCGGCGGGCGGACATCGGCGTTGAATCCGCAGTCAGCGCTGAGCCAAGCCGTACATTCGTAAGATTTTTATACACAATGTCTTATGGTCTCACATTGGCGTAGACCCAAAGGCATCAGCTCACCGACCCACGGTTCCATGACGGGCTCGCCCTTGACGGCGAGCGTGTGGCGGCGTACATTTGATTGTGGTGACGGACTAGTCCGTCACATAAATGGACGCGAACGCCGTGGGTACCCCCGCCCGACACCGTGGCCGCCCGAAGGACGAGCAACTCGTCGCGCGGCGGTCCGACGAGATTCTCGATGTAGCTGCCCGTCTGTTCGCCGCCCGCGGCTATCGGAACACCGACGTTCAGGTCGTCGCGGACGAGCTCGGCGTCGGCAAGGGCACGATCTATCGTTACTTCCCAACCAAGCGTGAGCTGTTCCTCGGGGCCGTCGACCGCGGCATGCAGCGCCTGACCGCCTACATTGACACGAGCATGACCGCCCCCGACCCGCTCGACCAGATCGAACAAGCGATTCGGGCGTACCTGAGCTTCTTCGAGACGAATCCCGAGTTCGCCGAACTGCTCATCCAGGAACGGGCGGAGTTCCGAGATCGCCCCAAGCCGACCTACTTTGAGTACCGCGATGCGAACCTGCGAAAATTCGAGGCCCTCCAGCAGGGTCTGGTCGCGAGCGGTCGGTGGCGAAACCTGCCTTACGAAACGGTTGAACGCGTAATGGGCGACTTGCTGTACGGCACCATGTTCACGAATTACTTCACCGGCCGGCGGCGGTCGCTCGAGGAGCAGGCCGACGAGATCCTCGAGGTGGTGCTCGTGGGACTGCTAACCGATGCGGAGCGTGCGCAGCGGCTCAACGCGGCGCGCGGCCGGGCTACGACACAGCCAGAGACATGAGGACAGAACCAATGCTGATCGGAAATCCCAAGTCATCTCTCGGGCGGCTGTCTGGCCCCGTGGGCCTTTGCCTGCGACTCGCCGCTGTCGCGGGCCTGGCGGCGTTCGTCGGCTGTGGTGGGAAGCCGCAGAAAGGCGGAGCCCCCCCGCCGCGGGAAGTCGCGGCCTTGACGCTGGAAGCGCAGAACGTGTCGCTGACGACCGAGCTGCCCGGTCGCACCACGGCCTACCGCATCGCCGAGGTGCGGCCACAGGTTGGCGGCGTGATTCTGGAGCGGCTGTTCATTGAAGGTGCCGACGTCCAAGCTGGCCAGCAGCTTTACCAGATTGACCCCCGCCGGTTCGCCGCCGAGCTGGAGCGCGCGAATGCGAACGTCAAGCGGGCGCAGGCTGAGCTGGGAGATGCCCAGTACGAGCTGCAACGGCTCACCAACCTGAAGGAGAGCCAGGTCATCGCCGAGAAAGAGTACCAAACCGCCCTCTTCGCCGAGCGCGGAGCCGACGCAGCACTTGATTTGGCGCTGGCCGAACAGCGGCTTGCGGCGTTGAGCCTGGAATGGACCAAGGTGGTGGCACCGATTTCCGGGCGCATCGGCTCCTCGTCGGTAACCGAGGGCGCGTTGGTGACCGCCGACCAGATGACGCCCTTGACGACGATCCAGCAGTTCGATCCGCTGTACGTGGACGTCACGCAATCCTCTACGGAACTGCTGCGGTTGAAGCGCAATCTGGAAACCGGCGCGTTGAGCACCGATGGCGACCAGCGCGCCGTGCGCCTGCTCCTCGAAGACGGGACGCCCTATCCGCTGGAGGGCACGCTGCAATTCCGCGACATCACGGTGGACCCGAGCACCGGGTCCTTCACCGTGCGCATCGTGATCCCGAACCCGGAACACCTGCTCTTGCCGGGCATGTTTGTGCGGGCCATCGTACAGGAGGGCACCGCCCAACAGGCCATCCTTGTTCCTCAGCAAGGCGTGAGCCGCAATCCCAAGGGCGAAGCCATCGCACTGGTTGTGGATGACGCCGGCGTCGTCCAAGTGCGGGCGCTCACGCTTGGCCGCGCCCTCGGCAACCGGTGGCTCGTCTCAGCGGGCCTGTCGGCCGGGGACCGCCTGATCGTCGAGGGCACGCTGAACCTGCGGCCGGGTGCCGCGGTGCGCGTCGTTCCATTCGACGGGCAGAAGGGGCACGTCGGGAACGCCAAGCCCAGCCAACCGCTCGCAGACGCGAAATAACGGAGTACCGCGGTGTTATCGAACTTCTTTCTGGACCGCCCGGTCTTCGCCTGGGTCATCGCCATTGTCATGATGGTGCTGGGCGCGCTGGCCATCTATAACCTGCCCATTTCCCAGTATCCTCCCATTGCGCCGCCGTCCATCGCCATCGATTCCCTCTACCCCGGGGCCTCGGCGGAGACGGTCGAAAATAGCGTGACCCAGATCATCGAGCAGAAGATGACGGGCTTTGACGAAATGCTGTACCTGTCCGGCACGAGCGATTCGGCCGGGGCCTCCCGCATCGAACTGACGTTCAGGGCGGGAACGGACCCGGACCTGGCCTGGGCCAAGGTGCAGAACAAGCTCCAGCTCGCCATGGCCAGCCTGCCGGAAGTGGTCCAACGCTCGGGTGTCACGGTCAGCAAGTCCACCAGGAATTACCTGATCATTGTGGGGGTGATCTCTGAAGACGGTAGCATGAGCGGCGACGACCTGCGGGATTATGCCCAGTCCAACATCGAGAAGGTGTTGGCGCGCGTACCGGGCGTCGGCGAAGTCCAGAATTTCGGATCTCAGTATGCCATGCGGGTCTGGCTGGATCCGGACAAGCTGACGGATTACAAACTGACGATCGATGATGTCATCGCGGGTCTGCGCGCCTACAACGTGGAAGTTTCTGCCGGACAGTTCGGCGGAACGCCGGCGGTGGAAGGCCAGCGTCTGAACGTCTCCATCGTCGTCCAGAACCTGCTCCAGACCCCGGAGGAGTTCGCCGCCATCCCGCTGCGCATCAACCCGGACGGGTCCATTGTGCGCGTCAAGGACGTGGGCAGAACGGAACTGGGGACCGAGTTCTACGATGTCCAGGCCTTTTACAACGGCGCACCAACCGCCGCGCTGGCGATCCGGCAGGCGCCCGGCGCCAACGCGCTGGATACGGCCAATGCCGTCAAGACCAAGCTGGCGGAGATGAGCCACTACTTCCCGCCGGGGATGAAGGTCATCTATCCCTACGATACCACCCCCTTCATCCGGGTGTCCATCAATGAGGTGGTAAAGACCCTCTTTGAGGCGATCCTCTTGGTTTTTCTGGTCATGTGGCTGTTCATGGGGAACATACGGGCCACCCTGATCCCGACCATCGCGGTGCCGGTAGTACTCCTGGGGACCTTCGCCGTGCTGGGGCTGTTCGGGTTTTCCATCAACATGCTGACCATGTTCGCCATGGTACTGGCCATTGGGCTTCTGGTGGACGACGCCATCGTGGTGGTGGAGAACGTGGAGCGGATCATGAGCCAGGAGGGGCTCCCGCCGCGGGAAGCGACGCGCAAGTCCATGGGCCAAATCACCAGCGCGCTGATCGGAATCGGCCTCGTGCTGGCAGCCGTGTTCGGCCCGATGGCCTTTTTCGCGGGCTCCACCGGCGTCATCTATCGCCAGTTCTCCATAACCATCATTGCCTCGATGCTTCTTTCGGTGGCGGTGGCCTTGATCCTGACGCCCGTGCTCTGCGCATCGCTTCTCAAACCCGTGGTCAAGGGGCACGAGCCGGCCGAGAGCGCCGTCTTTTTCCTGCGCCCGTTCTTTCTCGGGTTTGACCGCGCCTTCTTCTGGATCAGAGATCGATATGTCGCCGTGGTCGGGCACTCGCTCTCCAGGAAACTACGCTACCTCGCGGTCTACGTTCTGCTTCTGGGTACGATTGGCTTCTTGTTTCTGCGGCTGCCCACCGGCTATCTGCCCGACGAGGACCAGGGCATCCTCCTCGCCCAGATTCTCATGCCGACGGGCGCCACTCAGGAGCAGACGCTGGAAGTCGCCGATGAAGTCAAACGCTATTTTCAGGAGAACGAAAAGGAGGCGGTGGAATCCTGTTTGACGATTGCCGGTATGGGCTTTTCCGGCAGAGCGCAGAACAACGGCATGGTGTTCGCCAAGCTGAAGGACTGGAAGCTCCGCGACCGGCCGGATTTGAGGGCCAAAGCCGTCGCCGGCCGGGCCATGGCGCGGCTTGCGGGCATGCGCAAGGCCATGGTCTTCACGTTCCCGCCCCCCGCTGTCATCGAACTGGGTAATGCCTTGGGGGTCGATTTTCAGTTGGTGGACCGTGGCGGCCTTGGTCACGCCGCCCTCATGAACGCGCGCAACCAACTCCTGGGCATGGTGGCGCAGGACCGTAGGCTGGTGAATGTCCGGCCCAACGGCATGGAAGATGTGCCCGAGTACCGGGTTGACGTGGACTGGGAGAAGGCCGGCGCGCTGGGCTTGGCCATCACCTCAATCCACAACACCATCTCGGCGGCCTTTGGCAGCGCCTACGTCAACGACTTCATCCAGGGCGGGCGCGTCAAGCGGGTCTACGTGCAGGCCGACGCCCCCTACCGTATGTTGCCCGCCGATCTGGAAAAGCTCTACGTGCGAAACACCGCCGGGAAGATGACGCCTTTTGCCTCGTTCGCTTCCACCCGCTGGACGATGGGGTCCCCCCGGCTGGAACGCTTCAACGGGTTCCCGTCCTTGAACATCTGGGGCGAGCCGGCGCCGGGCAGGAGTTCCGGCGAGGCCATGCAGGCCCTGGAAGAGGCCGTCGCGAAGCTGCCGCAGGGGATCGGCTATGACTGGTCCGGACTTTCCTATCAGGAACGCATGGCGACGGCCCAGGGACCGATTCTCTACGCCTTTTCCATACTTGTGATCTTCCTTTGCGTGGCCGCGTTGTACGAAAGCTGGACCATCCCCTTCGTCAACTTACTGATGCTGCCGCTGGGGGTGTTTGGCGCGTTGCTCGCGACTTCCCTGCGCGGCTTCCCCAACGATGTGTACTTCCAGATCGGATTCCTGACTACCCTGGGTCTTTCGACCAAAAACGCCATTCTGATCATCCAGTTCATCAAGGAGCAGCGGCGGCATGGAATGGGGCTGATTGAGGCGACCCTTGCGGCGGTGAAAATCCGTTTTCGCCCCGTCATCATGACGTCCCTGGCGTTCTTCTTCGGCACGCTGCCCCTGGCCATCGCCTCCGGCGCCGGCGCCGGCGCAATGAACGCCATCGGAACCGCAGTTACCGGCGGGATGCTCTCCGCCACATTCATCGACTTGATCTTCATCCCGTTGTTTTTCGTGCTCATAACCGACCTGTTCGCGAAGAAGCAGCCTCAGCTACCCGCGGGGCAATCTCTCGCTTCCGGCGGGATCCCCGAAGTGAGCTAATATGCACGCGCCCCGCGCGCGACATGCCCCCCGCACGCACAGGAAGACCACCGGGTGGCGGTGCCCGGACGCCGCAAACGAGAAACAAACTCAGGTTGCGTCCCTTCCTCATGACCTCGCTGGCCTTCGGCTTCGGCGTCCTGCCCCTCGCCATGGCCAGTGGCGCCGGCGCCGGGGCGCAAGCGGCCATCGGCACCAGCGTCCTGGGCGGGATGGTCACGGCAACCTTCTTGGCGATCTTCTCTATCCCGCTGTTCTTCGTGGTCATATATCAGGCGTTCGGAAGGAAGCCTCGCCGGCTTGGAGCGGCGAGGGCAGTCACCAAAGTCACCAATGACCGTGCGTGATCGCGCGCGACGTGTTGAAGGGCCGTGGGCCGCGCCGCCGCCGCCCCGCTGACCGAGCCCGAGCTGGAGGCCCGGGCGGGCCCCAGCGGCAGCACGTCCCGGATCCGACGGCCCGGTAGCCGGCCCGTGAGAACTGCGGTAAATGAAGCTACGTGTTCCGCTGGCCGACCCCGTCCGCGAGGCCCAACGTATGATCGACTAACCGGTCTGTTTTCCGGCGCGACGCTATTCGGGATCTAACGGCTGCTCGCTTGCCACCTGCGCCAGAAATCTCTGCAGATACTCGGCGTAGTGCGGGTCGAGGATGGACGGGAGAATGTGGCCGCCAAAGACCTCGACGAGCTGCTTCGGCTCAGGGGCGAGTTCGTACAACCGGTCAGCTCCGAAAAACGGCGTGACAACGTCCTGCGGCGACTGGATGAAGAGCTTGGGCAGCGTGATCTGCCCGATATAGCGGTAAGGGTCGAGTTCCGCGCATTCTGCGGCTACCCTCTCAATCACTTCGGGCAGCGGAATCACGCCGACAAGCACGAACGACCACGGCGGAAGGGACTCGGGCACAAAAGACCCGTCGAGGATCATCCCGACGACGCCGTCCGGCGCGCGTGCCGCTTGCGCCAGCGTGGACAGCGTGCCGAGCGAGACGCCGAACAGGATGATGCGGTCGGTGCCCGGTTCGGATCGGCTTTTGAGGTGGTCCAGCGCTGCGTCGGCATCCGGGAGGAGCGTGCTGAGGCTGGCGAAGCCGGGGCTTTCGCCGAACCCCTGATAGTCGTAGACCATGACGTTGTAACCCAGGTCATGCAGAGCCAGGTAATAGCTAAACAGCGCGCTGCGGTTGAACAGGGCCCCATGGTTGATCAGCACGGTCGCGGGCGCGTCATCAGCCGGGATGAACCAGCCGTAGATGGTGTGCCCGCTCGGCCCGTCGAACTCGATTGGCTCGTATGCCAGCCCGACCACCGAGGGCGAGAACGGGATTGGCTTCTGGGCCGGCAGGCTGAACCAACCTGGCTCGATCGGTTCGACCGCGCAACCGTTCACGAGCAGCACCGTTACTAGGGCCCACGGGCAAGCCGGACGAAAACTGGTCATACGGACGCTCCGGATCGGGCATCAGGAAGTTTCGGTCGGGCCGCCGTCCTCAGCGTTGCACCTGGATCATGAGCTGCCTGACGCTTGGCCCTGCTCCCGGTTATCATGATCGCGCTCCGCTTAGCCCTCGGCCGCACCGTTGGAGGGCCAGCAGAGGCACAAAAAAGAACCCGCGAATGCCATTGACAATACCCGAACCACCGTTCACATTACGGACTTGACGTTCGTCTGTCAAGGCGGCGCGAACGGCATGCCGCGAGAGCCGCGGACGGACGACGCGGCCATCGAGTTGGCGTGTTTGCTCCCAGCACGACCTGGGAGATGGACAATAGAGGACAAAACTGAGTCAGCATTGAAAGGAGTCGCAGATGAGGTTCAAGAGCTTGCGCTGGTACGCGGCCGGCCTAGTTGCGTTTCTGATGGGAGTCCCCCTGGCCGAGAAGGCCATGGCCGATGATGCCAGCAGTATCTTCGACAGCGCGTCTTCACTGTGGACCGCCATCATGGACGCAGTGGGCAACAGCTAACGTTCGGCGTCCGCGGGCTGGGCCTCGCCTGTCAGCCGGCAGGCGAGGTCCGGGTCCCGGCGGGCGTGGGCCCGGAGGTAGTGCGTGGGGTCGTAGATAACGGCGTTTTCCGGCGCGCGTACGTACCGCTTGGTGACGTACAGGATCGGATCGTCTTCGCCGCGCCACGCACTCTGCTCAAAGAGGTCGGATACGACGATCTCGAAGTGAAACGCGTCGCTCCGACGGCGGATGTCCGCCACGACAACCACGGTTTCGTGAGTGAGACCGCTGAAGTACGACTGTCAAACCTGTGGCGCATGTTGCTTCGGCCTGGACGTGTTCCTGAACGACGCCGAGGCAGCGCACTTTGAGCGCACGCCGCAACTACTGGCCCTCACGACGCTGGACGATTGCGCGCCGGGCTTGGTGGTGCGGCTCATGAAGAAGCACATGGACACGGAGCGGTGCGTGGCCCTGGCGGGGTCGGACAACCACTGGGCGTGCATGATTTACGCGCAGCGTCCGGCACTATGCCGCGAGCTGGTGCCCGGCGCGCCGGACTGCGTGGCAATGCGGAAGCGGGTCGGCCGCGAAACGTGATCCGCCGCTCCAACGCAAAGGCGGCCAGCACGGCGCCAACCATCGCCGCCGGCTTCTTCCGACACTGCGGTTATGCAACAAATGAAACGTGAAGACGCTCTAGCGTTCGGCGTCCGCGGGCTGGACCTCGCCTGTCAGCCGGCGGGCGAGGTCCGGGCCCCAGCGGGCGTGGGCCCAGAGGTATTGCGTCGGGTCGTGGAGGACGATGTTCTCCAGCGCGCGTACGTACCGCTGGGTGATGTACAGGATCGGATCGTCTTCGCCGCGCCACGCACTCGGCTCAAAGAGGTCGGAGACGACGATCTCGAAGTGGAACGCGTCGTTCCGACGGCGGATGCCCGCCACGACAACCACGGCCTCGTAATGCCAGGCCAGTAGCCCCACGGAGCGCGAGGCAGCCGTTTCGAGGCCCAGGAAGGTTAGCGCAATCCCTCGCCGGGCGGCATGGTGGTCGCTCAGGATGGCTACCGTGCCGCCTTTTTCCAGTATCTGGGGCAGGCGACTGACGGCTTGCGTGTCGGGGATCATCTCGCAGCCGCTGCGCGCACGGATGGCTCGCCGGTAGGCGTCAAAGTCCGGGTTCGCGTGCGGGCGGTAGACCGCAGCAGCCCGGATGCCGTTGAAGCCCAGGAACAGCGGCAGCAGGTCGAAGGGTCCGTAGTATCCGGTGACCAGAATGACGGGCTGCCGGCGGCGCTGGGCATCCAGAATCAGGCCTCGATACGGCTCGGGGATGCGGCCGCCGTAGCGGTCGTACGTGCCAGGATGGATAAGCCGGTCGGCCAGCATCAGGTCGGCGAGGTTCCACGCGCGATGAACGAAGGCCTGCTCGGCGACGCGGGGGATTTCATCCGGTGGATACCTGTTGCTGAGCGCCGCCCGGCATTGCGCTTCGCTGCGGAGACGCAGAGGATCATAGAGCCGGTACATCCAACGTGCCAGAATCGCCAGGATCGAGTATGCGGCTCTTGGGCCGATCACACCCAGGAAGAGCGCGAGCACTCGGCGATAGGCATTGCTGAGGCGGACCAGCGTGCGAGCGACTGCGCTGCCTGCGCGTTGGTCGCGCTGCAAAGGGCTCATGCTCTCACGCGTCGGCCCCGTGGTTCCCAACACGCCGTCCGGTTCGCTCTGCGGTGGACACCCGCGCCCCGCCTGCCAGGACCTACCCGCACCAACCGGTTGACGGGCGCGAACGACGAACATAATCTATGAAGAGCCGTTCACTTTGTCAAACGGCTGGCGGCCCGCATGGGCCGCGCCGGATTCCTGAGGTGCACGATGGCGGCACAACCCACGCGCAGAGAACGGGAACGTCAGCAGCACCGGCGAGAGATCTTGGCGGTCGCGCTCGACCTATTTTCCCGCAAGGGATTCGAGAAGACCGCCATGGCGGACATCGCCGAGCAGGCCGAGTTCGCGGTCGGCACGCTCTACAAGTTGTTCGAGGACAAGAACGCGCTGTACCGCGCCCTGATCCTCGACGCCGTAGAGCGGTTCACGCAGGCCCTGACCGCGGTGCTGACGACGCCTGGCAGCGAGCTTGAAAGGCTCGCACGCTACATCGAGACCAAGGCGACCCTGTTCGCGCAGAACATCCCGACGGCCCGGCTCTACTTCGCGCAGACCACCGGAGCCGGGTTTCTGCCGACGGCGGGGCTCGATCAGGAAGCCCGCGCAATCTACGAAAAGGTGCTCAGCATGCTGGAGGCCGTCTTCCGCAGCGGCATACGCAAGAAACTGATCGCCAATATCGACCCCAAAATGCTCGTGCTCGGACTGGAGGGACTGAGCAACGCGTTTGTGTTCGAACTGATTGAGCGGCCAGACGACCTCCCTGCCGAAACGATGGCAGATTTGTCCAAGACGATTTTCTTCGAGAGAATCCACCTAAAGGGGAACTAGCCATGCCGTGGTGAGCCTTGGCGGGCCTCCGACTGATACAAGCACGGCTCTGGCTGACCTCGGAGAACTGGTCGGCATGGACGGCGTGATTCAGCCGGAGAATGGCTGGAGCAGCACAGCCCAACGCCCCACGCGGGCCGCGCTGGCCTACGCCGAGCGCAACCCCGTGCCGGTCCGCCTGGTGCGGCGCGACGCACTGCGGGCGTGACCGAGCAGATTCCGATTCACCTCTACGTGATCCGCGATGGTCAACTCGCCGTGGCCTGGCAGGTGATCACACCGCGGCTGCTGCCGATCGCCGAACGTACGCTCAACGGTCCGGCCGGGGCGCAGGTCGGTGGCGTCCTGTACCACATCATCTACACGATCGCGATGCGGCGGTCGACTGGCCGGAGTGGCGGCCGGGCCGTCCGGTCTGTAACCTGCCCTTCGCATGAAGTCCCTCATATACCGGGGCGTGTGGCGGCCGAGCGTGCCCCGCTCCGGTGCTGCGAGGAGACCGGACATGACCTCCAGGGTGTTTGTCGACCATTCCGCGCTGCCTGCCTGCGCCCCGCCTCCGTGCGCCCGCCGCCGAACGCTGTGCGCGAGCCGCGCCGCATTCCTGGCGTGGGCAACGGTGTCGATTCTGGTGCTCAGCACCGCGGGCTGTGCCGCACCCCAGCGCCACGCCGTGCCCAAGGAGTTCGTTTCCGCGGCCACGCCGATCGGAATGTCCAACGTGCGCGACTTTGCCGACCGGTTCAGCCCCGCGTTGCAGCAAAGCGTCGTCGAATCCGTGCGACAAGCGCGTGCCGCCAGCCCGCGCGGCACGCTCGACGAGACCGGCGCCGCGAACGTGCTGGCGCTCTCCGGCGGCGGCGCCAACGGCGCGTTCGGCGCGGGCTTTCTTTGCGGCTGGTCCGCGGCCGGCACGCGTCCGACCTTCAAGCTGGTCACCGGCATCAGCACCGGTGCGATGATCGCGCCGTTTGCCTTTCTCGGTCCGCAGTATGACGCGACCTTGCGGCAGGCGTTCACCGCGATCACCACCAAGGACGTGTACCGGGAGAAGTCGCTGCTGGAGATTCTGTTCGACTTTCAGTCGCTGGCCGACAGCACGCCGCTGGCAAACCTGATCGCGCGCCAGGTCGATGGACAGGTGCTCGCCGCCATCGCCGAACAGCACCGCCGTGGCCGCCGGCTGTTCATGGGGACCACCAACCTCGACGCCGGGCGGCTCGTCATCTGGGACATGGGTGCGATCGCGGCCAGCGGCCGGCCGGAGGCGTTGGAGCTGTTCCGCAAGGTCATGCTCGCGTCCGCGTCGATCCCGATCGCGTTTCCCCCCGTCCGCTTCGACGTCGAGGCGGACGGCCAACGGTACGACGAGTTGCACGTGGACGGCGGCGTCGTGGTGGAAGTCTTCTTCTACGGCTCGGCCCTCGACCTGGATGCGGCGCGACGCGACGCGGGCGTGACGGAGCACATCCCGATTCGCCTCTACGTGATCCGCAACGGTCAACTCGCCGTCGCCTGGCAGGTGATCATGCCGCGGCTGCTGCCGATCGCCGAACGTACGATCAACGGCCTGATCGGGGCGCAGGTCGTCGGCGACCTCTACTACATCTACACGATCGCGAAGCACGACGGGATCGACTTCAACCTCGCGTACATCCCGGACGACTTCGTGCCGGCGTCGAAGGAGTACTTCGACCCGTGCGAGATGAAGCGGCTGTTCGAGCTTGGGTACGAATCCGCCCGCGCCGGCTACGAGTGGCAGAAAGTCCCGCCCGGGCTGCCCAAGAGCACCGAAGAAAGCGATCTTCGCGGAACGCCCGAACCAGTGAAGTAGGGCGCGGCCAGTCTGCGGCCTTCGCGTGCGGCTACGCCGGCGCTTTGGGGCCCAGGGTGCGGAAATCACCCGTCCGCCGGGTAATCTCCTGCGCGTCCAGCCGCTCCACGATCGGCACGACGAACTTGCGGGATGAATCCAGCAGCGTGCGGATGTCCGCGACCGCAAGCTGCCCGCGCGCGCGGATCGCCGCCGCAACACGCTGCGTCAGTTCGTCCCAACGCCGCCGATGCAGCCACAGCCCGTCTGCGACCCGCACTAGCTCCCCGCGCACGACTGCCAAATCCACCAACTCGCGGACGCGCTTCTGATTCCGCGGCGTGCGGCACTTGAGCGCTTCCAACCCCGGCGGCTGAAACGCCCCCGCGTCGAACTCCGCAAGAACCCGCTCCAGCAAGCCCTGGTCGTCGGCCGACATCGCCGCTTTCTCCCCCGCCGGGGCGACATGATCGTGGACCAGCGTGGTTCGTCCGCTCTGCAAATACCACTCCGCGAGTGCCGGCCGCAGCCGCGCCGGACACGCCCCCGGCATCCACCCCGGCCACTGCGACCGCGGCACGCCTGGTTGCCGCGGATTGTCCACCATGTATTGCTTGAGCCGCCGCGTCAGGTCGTCCGCCAGCGCCTGCAAGTGTGAATTATGGATGTACAACCGCACTGATGCCGCCTCCAGCACGCGGATCTTGCCCGCGCCCATCAACCGCCGGCACCCGTCCGCCGCCGCCTTCTCATCGTCGAGCCCCGCCAACACCGCCAGCCGCTTTTCATCTACCGGCTGCCAGTGCGCCGCCCGAATCGCCTCCTCCAGGCGGGTCTGCGGCGAGCCCTCCAGCAGCACGCGCAGGCCTTCGACGTGCGCCGGGTGTCTCGCCGTCCACAGCCGCCCCACCGGTCGCAACACGCGCCCGCCGCCCAGCGTGCGGCTGCCGCTCTCGTCGCGCAGGATAAATCGCTCGCCCCAACTCGCCACAATCGGCTCGGCGGCGCGAAGCTGCGCGAATTGCCCCTGCACCACGTCGGCCGCCGGCTTCTCGAGCAATCTCAGCCCCACCAGCACCTCGCTCGTCGCGACATGCAGCCGCAGGCGCAACTCCTGTCGCCGCATTTTCCCCGGCATCCGCAGCCGCGCGACCCACACGTCCAGGTAGCGGGCCGGCTCCAGGTATCCCGGCGTGGCCAGCGTGCAGCCCCGGTGCACTTCCTCCTGCCCCACGCCGGCCAAGTTGATCGCCAGACGCATCCGCCCCGCAGCCGCCTCGCGTGCGCTGTGATGCGACTGCAAATCGCGCACCCGGACCCGCTGCCCGCCGGGCCACAGCTCCAGCGTCTCCTCGCACGCCACCGCCCCGTGCGTCACCGACCCGGTCACGACCGTCCCGCGCCCCGCGACCACGAACGCGCGGTCAATCGGCATTCGGAACCACGGCCGCGCGTCGCGCCGCTGCGTCTGCTCCCGCGCCAGCCGCGCCAACAGGCTCTTTAGCTCGTCCAACCCACGGCCCGTCTCCGCGGACGTCCGCACGAACGCGAGCGTCTCCAGCCCCAGGCCGCCAAAAAGCAGCCGCACTTCCTCCTCGACCTGGTCGGCCCACTCGTCATCGACCAGGTCCATCTTCGTGAGCACGACCGCGCAGCGCTCGACGCCCAACAGGCTGAGCACCTCCGCGTGCTCCCGCGTCTGCGGCATCACCGAGTCGTCCGCCGCCACGACCAGCAGCGCCACGTCGATCCCCGTCGCCCCGGCGAGCATGTTGCGAATGAACCGCTCATGTCCGGGCACGTCGACAAACCAGACGTCGCAGCCGTCGATCGCGGCGTGGGCGAAGCCCAGATCGATCGTCATCCCCCGGGCCTTCTCCTCCGGCAGCCGATCCGGGTCCGTCCCGGTCAGCCGATACACCAGCCGGCTCTTGCCGTGGTCGATGTGCCCGGCGGTTCCGACGACGAGTGCGGGTGCCTCCGACATGCGGGCTATTGTAGGGCAGTCGAGCCGGACGCGTCAGGCAAGTAGAATGGCGGCGGCGGCGGCAAGTGGTTTGTCGAAGCTGTGGAAGACGAGCATGATGGCTGCGCGGCGACCCGATTCTGCGAGTCCGGACAGCAACGAGGTGCGGCCCGTCCCGCCGGAGCGCCGGGTCCGTTTTCGATTTCCGCGCCGCCTGCGAATCGTGCACAAGACCGATTTCGATCGCGTCATGAAGCAGGGCACCCGCGTCGTGGACGGAACGATCATGTTGTGGGGCCTGTCGAACGGCCGCCCAGACACGCGTCTCGGGCTGGCGGTCGGGCGGCGCCATGGTGGCGCAGTGCAACGAAACCGCATCAAGCGCCTGCTGCGCGAAGCGTTCCGGCTTTCCCACGCGGATCTGCCGCCGGGATTCGATCTGGCATGCGTGCCGCAGACGGGTGCGGACCTGCGCCTGCCGCAACTCATGGAGTCGTTGCGTCGGCTCGCGGCGCGGCTGGCCAAGTTGGCATCGAGGGATCAGTAGGACTGGGCGAAACGCATGTCGGACCACGATGGCATCCTGATCCTCACCGCCTCGGCCGGCGCCGGTCACCTAATCGCCGCCCGCGCCTTGGAGCACGAGTTCCGCGCCCAGGCCCCCGGCCTCGCCGTCGAAGTGCTCGACGTGCTGTCGATCTCCAACGTCTACTTCCGCCGCCTGTACGCCGGCGGCTATCTCGGCATCGTGCAGTACGCCCCGTCCGCAATGGGTTGGCTGTACGAGGCGATGGATCGCCCCGGCGAGCGGTTCTACAATTCGCTGCGCCTCTGGATTCAGAACCTGAATCGCCTGCCCACCTGGCGCTACGTTCGGCAACGCCGGCCGCAACTGATCGTAAACACGCACTACTTGCCGGCCGAGTTCGTAGCCCAGATGCGTCGCGCCGGCGAACTGCACTGCCCTCAGGTCACGGCCACCACAGACTTCGAGACGCACCGCATCTGGGTGCACCAGCCAATGGAGCGCTACTACACCGCGACCGAGGACGGTAGAACCTACCTGACAACCTGGGGCGTCCCGCCGGCGAGTATCCGCGCGACCGGCATCCCCGTGCGACCAGGCTTCGACGCCACGTTGCCGCGCGCCGAAGCCCGCCGCCGGTGCGAGCTGGACGCCGGCCGCCCGGTGGTTCTACTGCTCTGCGGCGGCTTCGGGGTCGGACCGACGGGTGAGTTGCTGCACGAGCTGATCTCGATGCCGCTCGACGCGCAGGTCGTCGTCATCGCCGGCCGCAACCCCCAGCTCCACCAGCGGCTCGAGCGCCAGGTCGAGTCCACGCCGCGGCCGGCGCGAGTCCTGGGATTCACGGACAAGGTGCACGAGTGGATGCGGGCCGCGGACATCGTCGTCACAAAGCCCGGCGGCCTCACGGTTTCCGAGGCTCTGGCGTGCGGCCTGCCGATGGTCATCATGAACCCCATCCCCGGCCAGGAGACGCGCAACAGCGACTACCTGCTCGAGCACGGGGCGGCGATCAAGGTCAACAACGTGCGCCTGCTCGGGCACCGCGTCGGTCAGTTGCTCTCCGATCCGCCGCGGTTGCAGGCGTTACGGGCGGCGGCACAGGCTATCGCCCGACCGTACGCGGCGCGCGAGATCGTCGCCGATGCGCTGACGTTGCTGCACCGATAATGCGACGGGCGGTCGCCTGACCGCGGACAGCGGGAATTCCGCGGTGCGGGTCCCGGTTTGACAATTTGCGCGGCGCGACAAGAATCCAGTCGCGGGCAGACGCGGTCGGGCCGTGCCCTGGAGGACGTGCGATGCGGTTCTTGGTCGCCATCCCAGCCTATAACGAGGAGCGCTATCTCCCCGGCGTGCTCGCCGCCGTCCGGCGGCACGCCAGCGACATCCTCGTGATCGACGACGGTTCGACCGATACCACGCCCGCCCTGCTCCGCCGCGAGCCCGGCGTGCACGTCATCACGCACCGCGAAAACCGTGGCTATGGGCTGAGCCTGATCGACGCCTTCCAGTTTGCCGACCGCCGGGGCTACGACTGGGTCATCACGCTGGATTGCGACGAGCAGCACGAGCCCGCGCACATCCCGGACTTCCTGGACGCCGTCGCGCGCGACGACGCCGACGTGATCAGCGGGTCGCGCTACCTCCGCAGCTTCCCGGACGACGACCGCCCCCCGCCCGAGCGCCGCCACATCAATCAGCTCGTCAACGACATGCTTGGGCAGGTCCTGGGCCTGCCGCTGACCGATTCGTTTTGCGGCTTCAAGGCCTATCGGATTGCGGCGATGCGGCGTCTGGCATTGGACGAGCCCGGCTATGCCTTTCCGCTCCAGTTTTGGGTACAGTGTGTGCGCGCCGGGCTGCGAATTCGTGAGCTTCCGGTCCGGCGGATCTACCGCGACAAAAGCCGTACGTTCGGCGGGACGCTTGACGATCCCGCGGCCCGACTGGTGCATTATCTGGCGGTCTTTGTCCGCGAGCTCCAACGGGAGCCGGTGCGACCGTTCACGAAGCGTGCCCGCAGCCTATGCCGAGTCCAACAGCCCGATCCGTGCGTTACGAGGAACTCGTTACCCCGAGCGAGCATCTCGGCGTCCTGATCGCTCCGCGCGTCGCGGAACTGCGGCGTACGCTGGAAGGTCCGGCCGCGGCGGCGTACGAGCGCGTTGCGATTTTGGACACGTCGCTGGGGGCTTTGCGCAGCGAATTGCGTGAGCAACTCGGCGTGCGTGTGCCCGCGATCGTCGTCGGGCATCAACCGGAGTTCTTTCACGCCGGCGTGTTCGCGAAGACGATCGCCGCACACGCTCTGGCCGCGCAACGCGGCGGCGAAGCCATCTTCCTCACCGTCGATTCGGACTTGCCGAAGACCGCACAGTTGACGATCCCGCAGATTACGTCGGCCGGCGTCCGCCGCGTCGATGTAGACATTCCCGGTTGCGACCCGCAGGTTGCGTTCGAGTTTCAGGCGCCCCGGCCGCGCGAGCACTGGCTCCAGTTTTTCGCCCGCATCGGGGCGTTGCACGAATCCTACGGTCAATCGTTGCTCGGAGCGTTCGCCCGGGCGTGGCTGGCCACGCCGGGGGCGCCGCTGCCGTACTGCGAGGCCATGTTGGCCGGACGCGCGGCCACCGAAACGGCCCTCGGACTCGACGGCGTGCGCGAGCTGCGCATCTCGCAGCTCTGCACGACCCCGGTGTTTCGGACTTTCGCCGCCCACCTGCTGCTGCACGCCCGCCGGATGGCCGAGTGCTACAACGCTGCGCAATCGGATTATCGCCGGCGCCACCGGGTCCGCGCGGCGGGCCAGCCCGTGCCGCCGCTACTGATCTCATCCGACGCCGTTGAGGTCCCGTTCTGGCTCGTGCGGCGTGATGAGCCCCGGCGACGCCTGTTTGTCACGCCGCGCGACGGCAGCCTGGAGCTGCGCACCGACAATGCGGAGGTCGGGCGCCTGCAACTCGACGATCTGGCCGCAAGCCGGCGACATGCGGAAGCCTGGCCGATCGAGCATGCGGGGTGGCAGTTGCGCCCGCGGGCGTTGACCCTGTCGTGCTTCGCCCGCTTCTTGCTCGCCGACCTGTTCATCCACGGCATCGGCGGGGCCAAGTACGACGAGATGATGGAGGAATTCGCCGAGGCGTTCTTCGGCGTCGCACCGGCACCGTTGGGCTGCGTGTCCGCGACGCTGCACCTGCCGCTGCCGCACAGCCGGCTGCGCTGGGCGGACATCCTCGCGGCCCGCCGCGACAGCCGGGACCTGCGCCACAATCCCCAGCGGCACGTCGCCGGCTTGCCCGCTCCCCTGCTCACCGAGCGCACCGAGTTGGTCCGGCGGTCACAGGAGCTGGCGGCCCACGCGCCGCGCGACCACGAGAGCCGGCGCCTAGTGTTTCGGGCGCTGCGGCGGCTCAACGAGCAGATGCTCGAGGCCGACCCCTGGCGGGCCGCGAAATACGACGAGCGGGTGCAGACACTCGAAGACCGGTGGCAGCTCGACCGCGTCGCGCTGGACCGCGAGTACTTCTACGCGCTGCACCGTCAGGAAGCGCTGGCGGAGTTGGTTAAGGTCGTGCAACGCGACCTGCAAGCGCCCGCGTAGCGGCCGGCGCCACGGGGGCACCCCGCGGCAACCGTAGCCCCCCCACCGTACGGATCGAAGGTCTACGCCAGCATCGCCGAAGCGGTTATCATGGTGTCGTCGCGGCGGCCGTGAGGTCGTCCGGCGGGCGGCTAGCTCAGTTGGCTAGAGCGTCTCGTTTACACCGAGAAGGTCAGGGGTTCGAGTCCCTTGCCGCCCATACCTGGATCCGCAAAGGCTGCGCGGCGTTGGTTCGCTACGCCAGCGGGTGCTAAGATCAACCTGATGAGCCGATCGCGGTGAGAGCGGAACGCATGAGAACGTACTTCCGGAACATCGAGCGGACCCTGAAGACCATCCTCGTCGGGATGCGGATCACGTTGCAATACTGCTTCGCGCGCACGGTGACCGTGCAGTACCCCAACGTGCCGCCGACGATTCAGCCGCGGTTCCGCGGGTTTCATTGGTACGAGATCGAGAAATGCAGCGCGTGCAAGGCGTGCGCGCGGGCCTGCCCGATCGACTGCATCTACATCGAGAACGCCGGGCCGCGTAAGATCGACAAGGCCGCGGGCGTATCGCGCGGCGGGGCGATGCTGCGGTACGCGATCGACTACTCGAAGTGCATGTTCTGCGGGCTGTGCTGCGAGCCGTGCCCGACCGAGTGCCTGCACATGGGCGACATCCACGACCTGTCCGGGTACAGCCGGTCGGGCGCGATCGTCGAGTTCGCCGAGCTGGCCAAACAGGGCCTGCGAACACCCATGCCGCTGTGGATGCAGAAGGCACGCTTGCCGGATTGGGCGCAGGCGCGCAAGGAAGCGTGGCTCGAAGCCTCGCAGGGGAGGCGCGAGGAAATGCGGCTCGCCACCACGGATCAGCCGATCCCGAAGCCGCCGCCGGCGGCACCCGCAGCGCCCGCGGCGCCAACGGAAGGCGCGAAGCCCCCACCGGGTAACTGACACGGAACACGACGCGGCGCGAATGGCAGGCGAGGAAGCCATCGCCACGAAGGGTGGTCAGAGCCCCGAGCGCGAGCGAACGGGCTCCCGAACCGCGGCTGTTTTCGACCACTCGTCGCCGGTGCTCCGGGCTGTGGTTCCGCGGAGCCGCGTGCCCTTGATTGCGCGGCGAGCTACGGTACCCTATGACCTTTCATCGTCACGGGATCCAGCCGGCCAGTGGCGGCCGCCCGGCTGACTTTTTATTGGGAATCGCAGTGCCGGACACAACAGGCATTCGAGCCGAGGGCGGCGTCCAACTCCTCCAGGGACTGGCCATCTTCGCCTTGGCCGCGTTCCTCTACGCGTTCGTCACCCTCGTGTTCGGCAAGCTCTTTCGGCCGCGGAACCCAAGTCCCGACAAGGGGGCGGCCTACGAGTGTGGCGAGGCGCCGGTCGGGCCAGGGTGGGTGCAGTTCAACCTGCGTTTCTACGTGGTGGCGTTGATTTTCCTCGTCTTTGACGTGGAGATTGCGCTGTTTTACCCGTGGGCGGTCGTGTTCGGCGGCGGCGGGGCGCCGAACGCAGGCTGGGAGGCGCTGCACGCGGTGCGCGCGGCCGCCCTGTGGGACATGCTGTTCTTCTTTGGCGTGATCGTGGTCGGCTTCCTGTACCTGTGGCGGTTCGGCTACCTGGACTGGGTGCGTTCGCTGGGCGCGCGCACCGACGAGGCCACGCCAACGACAGCGCGGACGCGAGGCGTGACGGCCACGCCGCCTTTGCCTGAGAGGCCAGCGCCGAAAGCTGAGAGCTACTGATGGGTTGGCTGCATAACCGCTTCGAGGAGAACCTCGCCATCACGTCGGTCAATTGGGCCCTGAATTGGGCCCGGTCGAGCAGCATCTGGCCCATGACGTTCGGGCTGGCGTGCTGTGCGATCGAGATGATGGCCGCCGGGGCGTCGCGCTTCGACCTCGACCGGTTCGGCGCGGGCGCCTTCCGCGCCACGCCGCGGCAATCCGACCTCATGGTCGTGGCTGGGACGGTCACGTTCAAGATGGCGTCGCGCATCCGGCGGCTGTACAACCAGATGCCGGACCCGAAGTACGTGCTGGCGATGGGGGCGTGCACAATCGGCGGCGGGCCGTATTTCAAGTACGGCTACCACGTCGTGAAGGGCGTGGATCTGATCGTCCCCGTCGACGTGTACATCCCCGGCTGCCCGCCGCGGCCGGAAGCGTTGCTCGAGGGTCTGATGCGGCTGCAAGACAAGATGAAGCGGGAAACGATCGCGAAGAAGCCGGCGACGGATTCGCACGATTGAGCCTGGATCAAGAGCGGGATATGACCGCACAAGAGGTTGCTGACATACTGAAGCAGCGCTTCCCGGTCGCCGTCGCCGACGCGGCCGTCGAAGGTCCGCATCCGTGCGTCGCGGTTACGCCGGAGGCGTGGCACGAGGTCGCCGTGTTTCTGCGTGATGATCCGCGGCTGGCAATGAACATGCTGCGGTGCATCAGCGGCGTGGACCGGCATCCGGAGCCGCAAATCGACGTGGTTTACGAGCTAATCGCGATGCGGGCGCCCGGCGGCGCGGCTCGGCAGGAGCCTCGCCCTCCCGCGAGCGCAGAGCTATGGCAGAACGGCGGCACGATCGCCATCCGCGTGCGGCTGCCGCGCGACAACCCGCGGGTGCGCTCCGTCGCGGACGTGTGGCCGGCGGCGGACTGGCTCGAGCGCGAGACGTTCGACCTGCTGGGAGTAACGTTCGACGGCCACCCGGACCCGCGGCGGATTCTGTGTCCGGACGACTGGATCGGTCATCCGTTACGGAAGGACTACGAGTTTCCCAAGGAATATCAAGGCATTCCGGCGGCCGCGGCACCGGAAAGCGACAGTAGCAGGGTGACGAAGTGACAACGTAACAACGGGAGCCCTCTGATGGCCGGTGACGCGACGGAAACGAGCGAGCGCGCGTTGTCACCTTGTTACTCCTTTACTTTGCTCCGCCTGAGTGGACGTTAGACGCGAGATGGAAGAGAACACCCTGAGCTCTCAACCCGCCGCCCCCGGCGCGATCCGCACCGAGGAAATGCTCGTCAACATGGGCCCGCAGCACCCGTCCACCCACGGCGTGCTGCGCCTCATGCTGCGTACCGACGGCGAGCTCGTGCTCGAGACCATCCCGCACATCGGCTACCTGCACCGCTGCGCCGAGAAGATCGGGGAGAACGTCACGCCGGTGCAGTTTGTGCCCATCTGCGACCGGCTCGACTACCTGGCAGGGATGAACAACGATCACGGCTACAGCCTCGCGGTCGAGAAGCTGTGCGGGCTCGAGGTCCCTGAGCGCGGGCATTACATCCGCGTCATCATGTGCGAGCTGAACCGCATCGCCTCACACCTCGTGTCGTTCGGCTGCTATGGCATGGACATCGGGGCGTTTACGCCGTTCCTCTATGCGTTTCGCGAGCGCGAGTACATCCTCGACCTGTTCGAGGCCACGTGCGGGGCACGGCTGACGTACAACTACCTGACGATCGGCGGGGCGTCGCTCGACCTCCCGGAGGGCTTCGTCGACCGGCTGGCGTGGTTCCTCGACTACTTCGAGCCGAAGATCGATGAGTACAACAACCTGCTGAGCTACAACTACATCTTCGTCAAGCGCACCGCGAACGTCGGCGTCATTTCGGTGGCCGACGCGATCGCGTACGGGCTCACGGGCCCCTGCCTGCGCGGCAGCGGCGTGAAATGGGACCTGCGGCGGTGCGCGCCGTACGAGATTTACGACCGCTTCGAGTTCGACATTCCCGTCGGCATGCCGGGCGGGAGCAACGGCATCCCGCCGGAAGTGGTCGTCGGCGACAGTTGGTCGCGGTACTACGTGCGCATGTTGGAAATGAAGCAGTCGGTGCGTATCTTGCGGCAATGTTTGCAGCAGATGCCGGCCGGCGAGTTCCGGGCGAAGGTGCCGCGGACGCTCAAGCTGCCGGCCGGCGAAGTGTACCTCGAGGTCGAGGGGGTCCGCGGACAGCTCGGGTTCCTCGTGGTCGGCGAGAACAAGCCGATCCCGCGACGCGTGAAGATTCGCGGGCCGTCGTTCTGCAACCTGTCCATCGTTCCGCACGTGTGCCGGCAGGTGCTGCTGGCCGACGTGCCCGCGATCGTGGGCAGCATCGACGTGGTGATGGGCGAAGTGGATCGCTGACGTAGTGGCCGGCGCCTCGCCGGCCATGGGTGTGTGAAGGCCGAGAGGCGCGGACCGGGCGAGTGATGGGAAGTATTCTGCGTAAGGTCGCGTTCCCGATCTTCCTGATCGGCGTCGCCGCGATCATTGTGATCGCTTGGGTGCCGGCGCTGCTCTACGGCACGGTCGATTCCATGCGCGACGATCTGGGCCGGTTCTACAAGTGGGAACCGCGCGGCGAGCACGCGACGCTGACGTTGGACAATATCCGCCAATATCTGGAGGGTTCAATCGCGGGCCAATCAGCTCCCGCCGCGCACATTCGGTTCGGACGTTCGACCGCGGCGGCCTGCACCTACGTCCTCTGGCTGCTCCAATTCCGCATCACCCGAGACGTGCTCGCAGTTGTCGGCGTGGTCGGCTTCGTCTCGCTCTTTGCGATGTTTGCGATCTGGTGGGAACGCAAGGTCGCCGCCCGGATGCAGAGCCGGCTCGGGCCGATGCGCGTGGGCGGCTGGCACGGCTGGGCGCAGTCGCTCGCCGACGGCATCAAGTTGCTCCAGAAAGAAGACATCTTCATCGCGGGCGCCGACCCCGTGCTGTTCCGCATGGCAGCGTACGTCGCCTTCATTCCGGCCCTCGGCCTGTTCATCGCCCTGCCGTTCAGCGCCGCGTGGATCGCGCGCGACCTCGACGTCGGCCTCATCTTCATCCTCGCGATGTACGGCGTGGGCGTGCTGGGCGTGTTGATTGCGGGCTGGGCCTCGAACAACAAGTGGAGCATGTTCGGCGCGATGCGCGAGGCCTGCCAGATGATCTCCTACGAGATTCCGCTGGGCTTCGCGCTGCTCGTGCCGATCATGACCGTCGGCACGCTGCGGTTGACGACCATCGGCGACCTGCAAAGCGGCGGGTTTCAGACCTGGCTGGCGTTCCGCAACCCGTTTCTGCTGGCCGCCGCCCTGATCTTCTTCATCGCGGCGCTGGCGAGCTGCAAACGCGCGCCGTTCGATCTGCCGGAAGCCGAAAGCGAGCTGGTCGCGGGCTTCCACACCGAATACAGCGGGTTCCGCTGGGCGCTCTTCTTCTTCGCGGAGTACGCGGAGATGTTCGCCGCTGGGGCGCTCGCTGCGATCCTGTTTTTCGGCGCGTGGTACTCGCCACTGCCAGCCGCGTGGGGCGAGAGCTGGCGGCATGGGCCGCTGTGGCAGCAGGCGTTGCACGGCGTCGTGTTCAGCGGGCCGCTGTGGTTGATCGGCAAGGGCATTTTCTTTGTGTACGTGCAGATGTGGTTGCGGTGGACGCTGCCGCGGGTTCGGCTCGATCAGGTCATGTACGCGTGCGTGCAGGTCATGCTGCCGCTGGCCATGCTCGTTCTGCTGGCGAACACATTCTGGGAGTGGCAGGTGCGCGACCGCAGTGTGCTGGGGACGGTGGCGAACCTCGTCTGCACGGCCGTCGGCGCGGCCGCGGTGCTGGCGATCATCGGAGTCGGCCTTTACGGGTTCATCAACCGCCGACGGCTGGTCGGCACGCAGGTGGTCAAGCACCTGCCGGGAGCCTGACGGATGTCGGGTGAAGCAATCGCGTTTTATATGCTCGCGGTCTTGGCGGCCGGATCGGCGCTGGGTTGTGTGATCGCGACGAACATCGTGCGCATGGCGCTGTGCCTGCTCGGCACGCTCGGGGCCGTCGCGCTGTTGTATTTCCTGATGGCGGCGAACTTCCTGGGCGTCATCCAGCTCATTGTCTACGCGGGCGGCACGCTGATCCTGATTGTGTTCGGGATCATGGTGACGAGCCGGATGTATGGCGAGAAGCTCAAGCCGCGGCGCAGCGAAGCGTTGATTGGGGCGCTCGTCGTGCTGGCGTTGTTCGCGGGCCTCGTTGCGATTCTGTGGCGCGGCCCGTGGGTAACGGTCGTACCGACGGAGCAGCCGAACTCGGTTGCGGCGATCGGCCAGGCGCTGCTCGGGACGTACCTGGTGCCGTTTGAGCTGGCGAGCGTGCTGCTGCTCGCCGTGATGATCGGGGCGGCGTATCTGGCGCAGCCGGCGGCGCGGAACGGACGAGGGACCGAGCGCGAGGAATAAGACGGGCGCAGCCTGTCCGACGGAGACACGAAGTTGACGATCGGTTTGACGCACTACCTGATCCTCGCCGCCCTGCTGTTCTGCTGCGGCCTGTTCGTGATGACCACGAAGCGGAACGCGGTCGGGATACTGATCGGCGTGGAGTTGGTGCTAAACGCGGCGTGCCTGAACCTGGTCGCGTTCTCGCGCTATCGCGTCGGGACGATCGACGGGCAGATCGCGGCGCTGTTCATCATCGTGCTGGCGGCCGCGGAGGCCGCCGTCGCGATCGCGATTTTCGTCAATTACTACCGCATGCTCGCGACGATTGATGCGGACAAGGGCGACGAGCTGCGCGGCTAGCTGAACGGTGCGTCGAGGACGCACCCTACCAAAGGGACGTATGTCGACAATCGAGCTGCTGTTGATCACCGGCGTCCTGCTTCCGCTGGCGAGCTTCGTGCTGCTGGCCTTCGTGGGCAGCAAGCTCGGCAAGCCGGCGTCGGGCTGGGTCGCGGTGCTCGCAATGGCGGCCAGTTGCGTGCTGGCGATGGTCGCGCTGGTGCAATGGCAGGGGCTGGACGCGGCCGGCCGGGCCGCCGCCCGCAGTGCCCCCGTGCTCTGGGCCACGCTCGGTGGGATGCCAATCAAGTTCGGCGTCAACCTCGACAGCCTCACGCTGATCATGTTCTTCATGGTCACGTTCGTCTCGACCTGGATCTTCGTCTTCAGCGTCGGCTACATGGCCGGCCACAGCGACGAGATCGACGGCGTCAGCAAGTTCCACCGCTTCTTCACGTACCTGTCGCTCTTCGGCTTCAGCATGTTGCTGCTGGTCATCGCCGACAGCCTGCTGCTGCTGTTCATCGCGTGGGAGCTGGTGGGCGTATGCTCGTACCTGCTGATCGGCTACTACTTCCACAAGAAGAGCGCCAGCGACGCGGGGATCAAGGCGTTCGTCACCAACCGCGTCGGCGACTTCGGGTTCATCATCGGGCTGGGCATGGTCGTCCTGTTCCTGGGCGACCTGTCGCTGGCCGGGGCTGCGGAGAAGTTTCACCATGAATTCATGGCCGGCGGGCCGCTGTTCAGCCGGACGTTCTGCGGCCTGAGCCTGGCGACCTGGATGGGGATGCTGCTGTTCTGCGGCGCGATCGGCAAAAGCGCCCAGTTCCCACTGCACGTGTGGCTGCCGGACGCGATGGAAGGCCCCACGCCGGTCAGCGCGTTGATCCACGCCGCCACGATGGTCGCCGCGGGCGTTTACTTGACCGCGCGGATCTTCGTGCTGCTCACGCCGGAGGCGCAGCAGTTCGTCGCGACCATCGGGTGCATCACGCTGACGCTGGCGGCGCTGGTTGCGATCGTACAGACGGACATCAAGAAGGTGCTGGCGTACTCCACGATCAGCCAGCTCGGCTACATGATGCTGGGCATGGGCGTCGGGGCGTGGATCGCGGCCCTGTTCCACCTGCTTGCGCACGCATTTTTCAAGGCCCTCATGTTCCTCGGCTCCGGCCAGGTCATCGAGGGCTGTCACCACGAGCAGGACATGCGCAAGATGGGCGGGCTGATCCGCAAGATGCCCGTGACGGCGGTCACGTTCCTCGTCGGTGTCCTGGCCATCGCCGGCGTGGGCATACCGGCGGTCTGGATGCCGGGGCACACGCCGTTCGGCCTCGGCGGGTACTTCAGCAAGGACGAGATTCTCGCGGTCGCGTGGCACCGCGTGTACGGGGAGAACCACGGAGAGAACGAAGTCGCTCCCGGCGCCGAAATCCAAAATCCAAAATCCAGAATCCACAATGCCGAGGCCGCGGCCCTGAGGCCTGAACCCCGAACCCTGAACCCCCTGCTCTTCTGGATCCCCGTGCTGATGGCCTACGTCACGCCCTTCTACATGATGCGCTGCTGGTGGCTGACATTTATGGGCAAGCCGCGGGATCACCACGTGCACGAGCACGCCCACGAAAGCCCGCTGATGTACGTGCCCCTGGTCGTCCTCGCGCTCGGCACGTTCGTGTCGAGCTACTACCTGTTTCGGCCGCTGGTCGCCGCGGCTGCGCCGCACCCGTTCCTGACGGTTTCCTATGACGGCGCAGCGGCGGAAGCGGCGGAGGCACACGCGACGATGATCTCGCACGGCGCACACGCGGCGCTCGCGACGCGCGTCGGGCTGGCCTTTGCGGTCGGTTTTGTTCTCGCCTGGCTGATCTACCGGAAGGGCCTGGCCGTGGGCGAGAAGCTGGCCGTCGCACTGAAGCCGGCGTACACGGTGCTCGTCCACAAGTTCTACTTCGACGAGCTGTACGGCTTCGTGCTCATCGGCGGGACGATGGCCCTGAACGCAATCTCATACGCGTTTGACAAGTTCGTCGTGGACGGGCTGGTGAACCTGTCCGCGTTTGTGACCGAGCGGCTGTCCTGGTTCAGTGGCATGATCGTGGACCAGGGCGTCGTCGACGGCATGGTCAACGGCGTCGGCCGCGGCACCTGGACGCTCGGCGGCCTGGTCCGCAGCCCGCAGGTCGGCCGCATTCGGAATTACATCCTCTTCGCGGCCACCGGGGTGGCGGTCGTGGTGCTGTGGATCGCGTTTGTGTAGCGTCAGCCCTCGGCGGTTGACGCAGCGCAGTTCGGCGTCGGGCACAGAGGCCTGACGCTACGCAGAGTTGCGAGGTTGAATCGTGGAGCATGGTAACCTACTCAACTGGCTCATCTTCCTGCCGACGATCGCGGCGGTGCTGTGCCTGATCGTGCCGAGCAACCGGGCGGCGAAGCTCATCGCCGTCGTCGCGACCGGTCTCACGCTGCTGCTCTCGCTCGGCCTTTTCCAGCACTTCGCGTGGTGGGGCACCGCGGCCGGCGACGTATTCGGCACCGGCTACGGGCAGAAGCTGTACGAAGTCACCAAGCTGGCCTGGATTACGCTCGGTGACGGCGCGCGGGCGCCGAAAATCGAGTACTTCGTCGGCGCCGACGGCCTCAGCTTCCCGCTGATCCTCCTCACGACCGTCGTCACCTTCCTGGCCTGCCTCGCGAGCTGGAATATCGAGCACTGGAAGATCAACAAGGGCATCCGCGGCTACTTCTGCCTGTTTCTGCTGCTCGAAACGGGCATGCTCGGCGTGTTCTGCTCCCTGGACTTCTTCCTGTTCTACATCTTCTGGGAAGTGATGCTGCTGCCGATGTACTTCCTCATCGGCGTGTGGGGCGGGCCGCGGAAGGAATACGCCGCCATCAAGTTCTTCATCTACACCCTCGTCGGCAGCGTGCTGATGCTGGTCGTGCTGCTAGCGTTCTACTTCTACGCGCCGGTCGGGCTGCGGACGTTCAGCCTCATCGAGCTGGCCAACAACGCGTCGATCCAGGACGCGTTCAAAGCGGCGACGTTTCTCGGCTTCCGCTTCGCCCCGTTCATGTTTGTGCTCCTGTACATCGGCTTCGCGATCAAGGTGCCGGTGTTCCCGTTCCATACGTGGTTGCCGGATGCGCACGTCGAGGCCCCCACCCCCATCAGCATGATCCTGGCGGGCATCCTGCTGAAGATGGGCGCGTACGGCCTGCTGCGGATCAGCTACCCCATCCTGCCGACCGCCGGCATGTGGGCGTCATACGCGCTCGGCTTGCTCGGCCTGGTCAACATCATCTATGGCGCCTTGTGTGCGATGGCGCAGACCGACTTCAAGCGGCTCGTCGCGTACAGCTCGATCAGCCACATGGGCTACGTCCTGCTCGGCATCGCCATCATGACGCCCGCCGGGCTCCAGGGCGCGATGTTCCAGGTTATGGCCCACGGCATCTCGTCACCGATGTGCTTCTTCCTCGTCGGCGTCATCTACGACCGCGCCCACCACCGCGAAATCAACCGTTTCGGCGGCCTGTGGCTGAGCATGCCCGTGTACGGCTCGCTCGCGACGCTGGGCTTCTTTGCCTCGCTCGGGCTGCCCGGACTGTGCGGGTTCATCGGCGAGTTCTGGGTGCTGGTTGCGACGTTCTCAGCGCAGGCCGTGTGGC
Organism: Phycisphaerales bacterium; assembly: GCA_003162245.1. GTDB lineage: Bacteria > Planctomycetota > Phycisphaerae > UBA1845 > Fen-1342 > Fen-1342. The sequence continues at coordinate 8,938 of PMMM01000122.1, read as the reverse complement.
CGTGGATGACCTGGGCCAAGCCGTTCGCGGTGATCGCCGCCACGGGCGTGATTCTGACCGCCGGCTATATCCTGTGGATGATCCAGCGTGTCTACCTCGGCCCGCAGCGCGAGGAATACAAGGGCTTCCGAGACGCCACGACCCGCGAAATCGTGATCCTGGCGCCCTTCGCGGCCCTCGCGCTACTTCTCGGCATTCTGCCGGACCAGGCGCTGTTCCGCTTCATGAACGGCACGCTGGATCAGATTACGGCGTTGTTCAGGTAGTTCGATTGCCTATGAATGTACCAACCCCAAACACCTGGTTGCCGTCGGCTGACGAGCTGCATCTGTTCAGCCCCGAGTTCGTTCTGGTCGGCACGATCGTCGCGGTCCTGGTTGTCCCGCTCCTCGTCGGCCGCCGCCCCGAGGTGCCGGCGCTGATCGCGGTGCTCGGCTGCTTTGTCGGGCTCGTCGCGACCTGGGCGGTTTCGGCGCAGGTCGCCGACGGTCCGCAGGCCGGGATGGTCCCGCCGTCCGCCGGCGCCACGCCGATGCTGCTGGCCGACCGCTTCAGCGTTTTCTACCAGTTGCTGTTGTTCCTGGCGCTGGGGCTGATCACGTGGCTGTGGCTGATCGGCGTCCAGAAGCGGAACGGCACGGATTCGACCGCGGAGCGCGGCGGACCCGAGTTCTTCGTCCTCCTGCTCACCAGCGCGCTGGGCATGATGCTGATGGTCAGCTCGCTCAACCTGCTGGTGCTCATCATCGCGATCGAGACCGCCTCGCTGCCGAGCTACGCCCTCGTCGCCAGCGACAAGCGCTCGCGCCTCGGCGCCGAAGCCGCCCTCAAGTACGTCATGTTCGGCGCCACCGCGTCCGCCATCATGATTTACGGCGTGTCGCTGCTCTACGGCCGGTTCGGCACGCTCGACCTGTCCGTCATCGCCAGCGCCCTGGATGCCCGGTACGCCGAGCTGCGCTCCACCGTCGCGACCTTTGCACCCGTCACGCACGTCGGCGTTACGGATGCCGTCTTCTGGCTGGGGCTGGCGGCACTCGGCGTCGGGATCATCTTCAAGATCGCCGCTGTGCCGATGCACTACTGGTGCCCGGACGTGTTCCAAGGCGCACCGACCGAGGTCACGACGTGGCTGAGCGTCGCGAGCAAGGCCGCCGGCGTGGGGCTTTTGCTGCGAATCGTCAGCCTGTTCACCGTGACCGGCCCCTGGCCCCCACCGAATTTGCCGCCCGCCGTGGCGGGTCATACCTACGCCATGACGGTGGCCGTGCTGGTGGGCATTCTTGCCGCCGTCACCTGCACGGTCGGCAACCTGGCCGCCCTGCGGCAGGAAAACGTCAAACGCATTCTGGCTTACTCGTCGATCGCCCACGCCGGTTACATGATGATGGCCGCGGCCATCATCGCGGCACCGTCGGCGGCAAGCGGCGTGTCGGCGCCGACGTACAACGCCGGCATGGCCGCGGTCATCGCCTACCTGTTCGTTTACCTGCTGATGAACGTCGGCGCATTCGGCGCCACCGCGCTCGTCGTGTGGCAGACCGGCACGGATCACCTCTCGGCCTTCACGGGCCTCGGACGCCGAGCGCCGTGGGTCGCCCTGCCGCTGGCCGTGTGCCTGTTCTCGCTCGTCGGGCTGCCGCCGCTGGGCGGCTTCACCGCCAAGTGGTACCTGCTTCTCGCGCTCGGCAAGTCGGCCGCTACGCAGCCGTGGCTGTGGGTCCTCGTGGTTGTCGCGGTGATCAACACGGCCATCAGCCTGTACTACTACGTCCGCATCATCCGCCAGATGTACCTGAGGGACGATGCAGCGCTGCCGGCGTTCCGGCCGCCGGGCGGCGGCGTGGCGCTGGTCAGCGCCTGCGCGATCATCCTCCTGTTGCTCGGCACGCTCTGGTTCAGCCCGCTGGGCCGCCGCGCCCAGGCGCTCGCGTCCGACGTCTACGCGCGCCCGCCGGCTGCCCACGCAGAGCTGTCGCACCCGATGTAGCGGCGGCGACAATCCTCCCCCCTCCCGCCGCTCTCAGCCAGCCTCGCAGTCCAAACGTGGCCCCCCTGACCCGCGGCGCGCCGGCTCCATGTATAATGCAAACACGCGCTTGGACCCGGGGCGTCCGGGTCCCGCCCGTGGCGCAGGTGGAGCCGAGGATGAGTGCTGCCGACATTGAGTTGGTTGACGTCCGCAAGGTCTATCGCAAGGGCCGCAACGCGATCTCCGCCCTCGACGGCCTGAGCCTGCACGTCGCATCCGGGTCCTTCGTCGTAATCATGGGGCCGAGCGGCTCCGGGAAGTCCACGCTGCTGCATCTGGTCGGCGGCCTGGACGCCCCCACCGCCGGCACGGTTCGCGTCGGCGACGCGCAGCTCGAGCAGATGAGCGAGCGCGGACTGACCGCCTGGCGCAGCCGCCACGTCGGTTTCATCTTCCAGATGTACTACCTCGTGCCCGTGCTAACCGCGGCCCAGAACATCGAGCTGCCGCTGCTGCTCTTCCACATGACCGGTAAGGAGCGCCGCCAGCGTGTCCGCACCGCGCTCGACGTAGTCGGGCTCAGCGACCGCATGGACCACCGGCCGAGCCAACTCTCCGGCGGCGAGGAGCAGCGTGTCGCCATCGCCCGCGCGATCGTCACCGACCCGGATGTGATCCTGGCCGACGAGCCCACCGGCGACCTGGATGCGCGGACGTCCGAGGAGATCCTGAGCCTGCTCAGCCTGCTGCACGCGCAATACGGCAAGACCATCGTAATGGTCACGCACGACCCGCGCGGCGCCGCGCACGGTCAGCGCGTGGTCCACCTGGACAAGGGCATCCTCGACCGCGACGTGCAGAACGAGGCGCACGCAACCACCGCCGCCGCGCCTAAATGACGATCGCCGCCCGCCTGGGCAGAGCCGGAAGCAACCCGTGACGCTGAGCTACGTCCTGATGCAGAACCTGCGGCGGAATCCGCTGCGGACTGCGCTCACCGGCGTCGCCTTCGCCCTGCCGATGGCGATCTTCGTGCTCGCAATCTCCACTGTGGTGATGCTGACGAAGACCGCGGCTCGGATCGAGCAGCAACTCCGCCTCGCCGTGCACCACAAGGCCGGCATCACGGCGTTCATGCCGGAGGGGATGCGGCGGAAGATCGAGGACCTCGATCCCAACCGGCAGCGCCTGCTCGCCGTGTGCGCCATGCGTTGGTTTGGCGGGCGCATCCCCGACACGCCGAACCCGCTGATGAGCCTGGCGTGCGACGTCGACACGTTCCCGACCGTCTACCAGGACGTGCCCATGACGGCGGCGGAAGTCGAGCAGTGGCAGCACGAGCGGCGGGCGGCCGTCGTCGGCGACGGCGCCGCCAACCAGTACGGCTGGACGCCCGGCAGCCGCGTCGTCCTCGACAGCACGATCCCCCCCTACCAGCGGCTCGAGTTCATCGTCGTCAAGATCATCCCCAATGCCTCCCCGCCCAACGCGTTCTACCTCCGGCGGGACTACCTGCTGGAATCGCTCCAGGCGCGGGGCCTCACGGGCACGGGTTGCAACATCTTCTGGGTCAAGTGCCGCAGCGCGGCCGCGCTGCGCACGCTCCAGAAGGACATCGACGCCCTCTTCGCCAACAGCCCGGACGAGACGCGCAGCGAGGACGAGAACGCGTTCATCGCCGGTTTCATCGAGGCCCTGGGCGACATCCCCGGCCTGGCGCGGGTCATGGCCACAGTGGTCGTCTTCATCATCGCGCTGGTCGCCGGCAACACGATGATGATGAGCTTCCGCGAGCGCATCCGCGAACTGGCGGTCTTCAAGGCCATCGGGTTTCCGTCCAGCCGCGTGTTTCTGATCGTCCTCTCCGAGAGCCTGCTGCTCGCGTTGTTTGGTTCGCTCGTCGGCATCGCGCTGGGCGTCGGCTTTCTGCTCGTGCCCTGGCATAACCCGCATTCCGAGTCGATCAGCGCGCCGGAGGTGTCGTGGATTGCCGTTTTGGGCTCGTTGGCCATCGGTCTGACCGTCGGCTTGGTGGCGGGTCTGTGGCCGGCTTACCAGGCCGTGCGTCTGCGCACGACTGACGCGCTGCGGCAGGTGGTGTAACGCTGTATGGCACTGCCCTTCACCTACCACTGGCGAAACCTGTTCGTCCGCAAGACGACGACATTGCTGACCGTGCTGGTGATCGCCGCGGTCGTCGGCACCCTCGCCTGGGTCCTCGGCTTCGGCGCTGCCCTCGCAGGCTCGCTGGCCGTCGCCGGCGACGAGCAGACCATCATCGTGATTCGTCGCGGCGCCAACTCCGAGGGTGCCAGCGCCGTGCCCGTCGCCGACTTCAACAAGCTCAACCAGCTCGCCGACCTCGCCCGCGACCCGGCCTCCGACCAGCCGCTCCTCAGTCCCGAGATGCTCGTCCAGGTCTCCCTGCCCCGCCTCCGCGACCGTGGACGAACCAGCGCCAACGTCGCGGTCCGCGGCGTCACGGACGCGGCGTTCCGCGTCCATCGCACTGTCCGGCTTTCGGGACGGACATTCTCAACGGGGGCCTCGGAGGTGATCGTCGGCGTTCGTGCGGCCCAGCAGTTCGCCGGACTCCAGATCGGCGACACTCTGAACCTCGGCTTCAGCGACAATCGCGTCTACAAGGTCGTCGGCTTCTTCACGGCCGCCGGTGGCCCGCTCGAGAGCGAGATCTGGGGCGATTTGCCGACCCTCCTCAGCGCCTACAACCGGACGATGTACTCGGCCGCCAGTCTGCGCATTCGCGACGGCGCCGACGCCGCCAGCGTCATCAAGGAGATCGAAGGTCCCGCGATCGACCTCAGTGCGCAGACCGAGAAGGGCTACTGGAGCGGCCAGACCAGCCAGGTCCGCATCTACCTCGCGATCGTCGCCGCGCTCGTGCTCGTCATGGCCGTGGCGGCGGCGTTCTCGATCGCCAACACGATGTTTGCCCATGTGGCGGGCCGGATGCGGGAAATCGCCATGTTGCGGACCATCGGGTTCGGCGGCCGGCAGATCCTGCTCGGGTTCCTGCTCGAAGCCGTGCTGCTGGCGCTGCTGGGCGGCCTCGTTGGTTGCCTGGCGTGCGCGCTTTGGCTCGAAGCCATCGGACACACGAAGGACATGTACGGCAGCGGCACGTTCACCACGCTGGCGTTCGACATCCGCCTGACGCCCGCGATCGTCGGCCTCGCGCTGGCCGCCGTCGCGCTGGTCGGCGCCGTCGGGGCCTTGGTGCCCGCGTGGCGGGCCGCGCGCGTGCAGGTGATCGCGGCGTTGCGGGAAGGCTAAGTGGGCAAACGCGCCGGCCGCGAAAGCCCCGGGGCGAGACCGATAGGACTCGGATGCCGTTGCAGCTTGTGTATCTCGGCCGGAACCTGACGCGGAACCCACTGCGCACGTTGCTCACGGCCGCGGCGGTGGCGCTGCCGATCACCATCGTCGTCCTGTCCAGCGCCGTGATCGACGGCATCAGTCTCTACCTCGACAACTCCGGTAAGCAGTTGCGGCTCGTCGTCATCAACCGCGCGTCCATCGTCGCCCTGCTGCCCGAGGGCTACCGCACCAAGCTCGAGGTGCTGGACGCACACCGTCCAGTCTACGTCTGCGGGCAACGCTGGCTTGGCGGCCAGTTGCCGAACGACCCGCGGCCCCTCTCCACGCTGGCCGCCGACGTGGACACGTTCCCAGCCGTCTTCCCGGACTACCTGCTGCGGCCCGGCGAGCTGGAGGCTTGGCAAACTGACCGGCAGGCCCTGATCGTCGGCCGCGGAACCGCGACGCAGTTCGGCTGGCAGGTCGGCGACCGCATTACGATCAACCCGTCGGTGCCACCGTACGTGCCGCTGCAATTTCACATCGTCTCCACCGCCCCCGACGCCGTCGACACGTACACGTTGTTCTGCCGGCGGGATTACATCGCCGAGGAGCTGAAGCGGAACCACTACATGGAGGACCGCGTTAGCCTGTTCTTCGTGAAATGCCGCTCGGCGAGCGACCTGGAGTACTACCGCACGGGGATCGACCGGTCCTTCGCGAACGCGACCGATGAGACGATGACGCAGGACGAAAAGACCTTCATAAATCAGTTCATCACCCAGCAGTTCGACCTGCCGCGCAACCTGACCATCCTCTGCGCAATCACCGTCCTAGTCGCCACGCTGGCCGCCGCCAACACGATGAGCATGAACTTCCGCGACCGGCTCGGCGAATACGCGACGCTGAAGTCCATCGGCTTCGGCCACGGCGCGGTCCTGGCGACCGTGCAGGCCGAGAGCCTGGCGGTGTGTGCAGCGGGCGGACTGTGCGGGGCCCTCGTTCCCTACATCGCGTTCACCTACACGCGCCTGCGCGAGTACCACGTACCGCTCATTCAGCAGCTTCAGGTGCGCCCGGTCGTGTGCCTGCTGGCCGTCGGCGTGGCGCTGGCGATCGGGCTGCTGGCCGGCGCGTGGCCGGCGTGGCTGGCCGCCCGCCTGAAACCCGTAGACGCGTTCCGCGCGCTTGAGTAATCGCCGATGCGCTTACCGCTGTACTACAACTGGCGGAACCTGCTCGCCCGCAAGCTCAGCACCAGCCTGACCTTTGCCATCGTGGCGGTTGTCGTCTTCGTGCTCGCGCTGCTGTTGTCCTTTGTGGCCGGCATCCGCGCCGCGCTGGTCGCCACCGGGTCCCCGCAAAACCTCATCGTGCTCAAGTCCGGTGCGACCGCCGAGGCCACCAGCCTGCTGACCTACGAGGAGGCGGCGCGGCTGGTGCAAACGCCCGGTGTCGCGCTCGACCCCGCCGGCTTCCCGCTCGTGAGCCAGGAGCTCTCCGTCCAGACCCTGATCGACCGCCGGAGCAACGGTACGCCGGCGAACGTCGCGGTCCGCGGCGTCGACGACATCGCCTTCGTCGTCCATCCGGAGGTTCGGCTCATCGCCGGCCGGCACATGGAGGCGAGCTCGGCGGAGGTGCTGGTCGGGCGGGCGGCCCAGCAGCGCTTCACCGGGCTCGACGTGGGCTGCCAGATTCGGCTGGGGCGCAAGAGCGACCGCCGCTACACCGTCGTGGGCGTCTTCGAGGCCGGTGGCGGAGCGCTCGAAAGCGAGCTGTGGGCGCCACGGACGACGATCAGCGACGCGTACGGACGCCGCCTGCTCTCCAGCGTCGCGCTGCGGTTGACTTCGGCCGACGCCGTCCCCGCGGCACTCGCGTACATCCGCGGGCCGAGCGTCCAGCTCGACGGCCGCACGGAGCTGCGCTACTACGAGGATTTGGCGGCCAAGACCCGCGAGATCGTGACGTTGACGACGGCGTTGGTCGGCCTGATGGCCATCGGCGCCGCGTTCGCGGTCATGAACACGCTCTACGCGGCAGTAGACGGCCGCCGCCGCGAAATCGCGATGCTGCGCGCGATCGGATTCAGCCGGCGGGCGATCATGCTGGCCCTGCTGGTCGAATCCTGGCTGCTTTGCACCGCGGCCTGTCTGTGCGGCCTGGTGGCGAGCGCGTTCTTCCACGGCGCCCGGCAGGATTACCTGTCCGAGACCACGTGGACCGTCCTGGCGTACGAGCTGCGCGTCACGCCGCAGATTGCCCTGGTCGCCATCGTCTTGGCCACCCTGGTCGGTGTGGCGGGCGCGCTGTTGCCGGCCGCCCGCGCGGCCCGGATCAACGTCCTGCAAGCCCTGCGAAAGGCGTAACGTGGCGATAGAATGGCCACCATGCAGGACGCCTCCCAAATGCAGGACCGGCTGCGAAGCCTGAGCATTCCCCGCGAACAGCGGCCCGGCGCGAAGACCGGTGTCCCCAGGCGGCGCTGGGGCCTGCTGGTGACGCTTCTGATCCTGGTCATCCTGGCGGCGGCCGGGTACGTGGCCTGGAGGAAGCTCCGGCCGGGTGGAGTCGCCGCCCCGTTCGCGTCGGCAGACGGGCAGCCAATCCGCTTGCTCAAGGTCACGCCCCGGAACCCGGCCGATGCGGACGCCGTGCTCACCGCGACGGGCAAGATCGTCTCCGATCATCGCGTCCAGGTGGCGACGAAGGTCTCCGGCCAGATCATGGCCCTGCATTTTGAGCAGGGCGATCGGGTCGATGCCGGCCAGGTACTCGCCGAAATCGACGACGAGGCGCCGCGCGCGCGCCGCGACGAGGCGACGGCCAATCTCGCCCAGGCCCGCGCGAACCTCGAGTTTCAACGCGTGAATTTCGAGCGGATCACACGCCTGCACGAGGATCGGCAGGCGTCCGACATCGAGTATGCCGACGCCCAACGCGCTTTCCACGAAGCCCAGGCGCAGGTCGACGCCGGCGAGGCCGTCCTCGCATACGCCGCCAAGGTGCTGCGCGACTGCCGGGTCACGGCCCCGATCGCCGGTGTCATTCTCGATCGAACCGTCGAAGTGGGCGATTTCGTGGCGGCCGAGGGCGGCCTGGGGGCGATGGCCAACGCGCAGGTGGCGACCATCGCCGATATGACCAAGCTGCGGGTGGAGGTCGACGTCAGCGAGCTGGCGGTCAGCCGGCTGCGGCCCGATTTGCCGTGCGTGGTGATCCCGGACGCGTACAAGGACCGGCGCTACCACGGCCGCGTGCTCTGGATCGACCCCGGGGCGAACTACGCCAAGGCTACCGTGCAGGTGAAGGTGCGCATCGACGATCCGGACGATTATCTGCGGGTGGAGGGCGCCGCCCAGGTGCAATTCCTCGCCCCGTCGCCCGCCTCCGCGACCGCGACCAGCCCGGCGGGTCTTTGGATTCCCGCGTCCACCTGCCGCCTGGCCGCCGACGGGCGCACGGCGCACGTTTTCGTCGCACACGCCGGGCGGCTCAAGGAGACGGCAGTAACCCTCGGCCGCCGCGAGGGCGACAACGTCGAAGTGCTGGCGGGCCTGAGCGCCGGCGACGAGATCGCCGTCGGCGCGCTCGACCAGATCAAGGACGGCCAGTCCGCACCGCTCTAGAGCAATTTCACTTTTC
>PMMM01000212.1 GCA_003162245.1 Phycisphaerales bacterium | reverse complement strand
CGCAGTACATGGCCAGCGAGTCCGCCAGCTTCAGCGGCGCGGCGTGGCAACCATACTCCGCGAGTCCGTCGTTTACGCTTTCGTCGGGCAGTGCCCAGAAGACCGTATACTTGAAGGTGCGGAGTGCGGCCGGTGAATCAGCCGTGCGCAGCGACAGCATCCGACTGAACTGACTTCATGGGCGTGCGGTGGGCCCTCGACCCTTACCAGCCGCCGCTCGCGAACCTCCGCTCGCTCACCGAAATGCCCGCGGTTCGCAGCCGGGACTTCCGCTCTAATAGCCCGCGGCTTGGCCGTCCTTGCGTGACTCGGACGCGCCGATGTAGACGTCGTTCTTCGCGTCGTATGCGATCGCCTGGTAGCCGCCATAGACGCCGACCATGTTCTGGATGCGGTGGCCCATCTGCGTCAGAGTGCGGACGACCTCTGGGGCAATGCCGGATTCGAGGGAGACCGTGCCGCCGTCGGTCATCGCCTCGCCGGTGGGCTCCGATGAGCCGGTGTGGTACCAGCGCGGGGCGTCGCCGGCCTCCTGGAGGTTCATCTCGAAGTCGATCAGGTTGCAGAGGATCTGGACGTGGCCTTGCGGCTGCATGTCGCCGCCCATCACGCCGAAAGACAGCCGCGGCTTGCCGTCCTTTGTCACAAACGCGGGGATAATCGTGTGAAACGGGCGCTTGTGGGGGGCGTAGACGTTGGGGTGGCCGTCGTCGAGGGAGAACAGCTCGCCACGGTCCTGGAAACAGAAGCCGAGCCCGTCGGGACAGAGCCCGGAGCCGAAGCCGCGGTAATTGCTCTGGATGAGCGAGACCATGTTGCGGTCGTTGTCGGCGACGGTGAGATAGATCGTGTCGCCGTCGCGCAGCGCAATGTCGCCGGGCGCGATTCGCTTCGCGGCCAGGTTCGGGTCCAGCAGCTTGCGCCGCTCGGCGGCGTACTCCTTCGAAAGCAGGCGCTCGACGGGGATCTGCGCGAAATCCGGGTCGGCGTAGTAGCGGGCGCGGTCCTCGTACGCGATCTTCTTCGCTTCGAGCAGGTGATGCAGATACGGCGCGCTGTCGTGGCCCATGGCCCGCAGGTCGTACGCTTCGAGAATGTTCAGGAGTTGCAGCGTGGCGAGGCCCTGCCCGTTGGGCGGCAACTCCCACACGTCGTAGCCGCGGTAGTTGGTCGAGACTGGCTCAATCCAGGTTGACGTGTGCTCCTCGAAGTCCCGCTTGCGCAGGAAGCAGCCGACGCGCTCACAGAACGCGGCCATCGTGTCGGCCAGCTCGCCTTTGTAGAACGCGTCGCGGCCGCCGCTGGCGATCTTCATCAGCGTGCCCGCGAGAGCGGGATTCCGGAAGACCTCCCCCTTTGCCGGCGCCGTGCCGCCGGGCAGGAACGTCTCCGCGAAGCCGGAATACTCCTTCAGCCGGTCGCCGAACGCCCAGTAGTACGCGATCAGCTCGGAGACCGGGAAGCCCTCGCGCGCGTAGCGGATCGCCGGGGCGAGCACGTCCTGCATCGGCAGCTTGCCGAAGCGCGCGTGCAGCTCGAACCAGCCGTCCACGCAGCCGGGCACGCTCACCGGCAGCGGTCCGAGCGGCGGGATCTTCTTCAAACCCTGCCCCCGCAGGTATTCGAGCGTCAGGCCGTACGGCGACCGGCCGCTGGCGTTGAGGCCGTAGAGCTTCTGCGTCTTGGCATCCCACACGATCGCGAACAGGTCGCCGCCGACGCCGCAGCTTACCGGCTCCATCAGGCCGAGGGCGGCGTTCGCGGCGATGGCCGCGTCGACCGCGCTGCCGCCGGCCTTCAGGACGTCGAGCGCGATCTGGGTGGCGAGGGGCTGGCTCGTGCAGGCCATGCCGTGCCGGGCGATGACCTCGGAGCGCGTGGCGAAAGCGCGGCCGGTGACGCGGTCGCCGGCGTGGGCGAAGGCGGGCGCGAGCAGGATGAGCGCGAGAGCGAGGCAGACCGTGGCATACGGTGGCATGAGTGTCTCCTGGGCGGGCTATACGCTGGGTGCAGTGTACCCGCGGGCCGCACATTGCTCGACCGCTCCGAAAACGCCTCGAGTGGACTGGTCCTAACAAGGACGTCGGCCGCTGTGTGCCGAGCCGCCGGTTGACAACGACGCCCGCGGCGGGCTCAATGTGCTCCGCGGCAAGAGGAGCTGAGCATGACCGGTCGCGTGATTGTCTGGGGCGCGTTTGCCGCGTGGGTTGCGGGCGCGTGCGGCGGTTGCGCGACCGCGCCCAACCAGGCCGCGCTGGAAGATCTCGACCGCCGGTACGAAGCGATACGAGCCACGGGCGACGCGTACGGCCCCGGGGGCCGAATCGTCCTTGACACGGCCTACCGCGTGCTGCGCGAGGGCCGAGCGCGGGGCCAGTGGCCGCTGGTTGGTTTAGAGGACCTGTGGGTTGAGGCGATCCAAGAGGGGGCGGGCTTGTTCAACCAGCCGGACCGCCGGTGGGGCAAGACCACCGCCGCCGAAACGAAGGACATGATCGGCCAGACCACCATCGGCCCCTGGCAAATCACCGTCACGAACGTCAAGGCGAAGTACGGGCTGCCGTACGGCGTGCAACCGGAGTGGCCCGATGCGCAGGTCTATGCGTACTGCCGCGACAACCCCGATATTCAGGCAAAGATGATCGCGGACTACATCCAAGAGGCCGGCACGAACTACGGCCGGCGCGGGCCCTACGCTATCCAGCGCTACTTCTGGCTCGAAGGCTACACGCGCGGCTGGATCGGCCAGGGCGCGTGGGACAAGTCGGTGCTGCCGGAGCCGCCGGGCGGCGACTGGACGAAACTGACGCCGGAGATGAAGGCGGACACGGGGTTCTATGCGAAGCAGATTCTCGTCGGCTGGCGCGGCAATCCGCGGGGGCTGCTTTATTGGTTGTGGGTGACCGGCGATACGGGCGGGATTCGCGCAGCGCTGCGGACGTGGCGCGATCAGAAGCGGATGGTCTGGGATGCGCGGACGGGCGATGCCGTCCGCACGAGCGAGCCCGGCGACTTCGCGATTCATCCCGCCGACTTGCAGTATGTGAAGGCCTTCGCGGAGTGCCACGCCGAGTTCGTCAAGCTCGTGCTCGAAGTTCTGACGGAGAGGTAGGGCCACCGGATGTCCACGGCGACGATTCGCGCCTTCGTGAGCGGCGACCTGGAACCGGTCGTTGCCCTTTGGAACAGCGCCCTGCGGCGCGACCCGATCAGCATGGGCCGCTTCACGAGTTGGCTCTTCGGCGATCCCGATTATTGGCCTGGCGACGATTCCGGGTTCTTTGTCGCCACGCAAGGGAAGGCGGTCGTCGCGTTCTTGCGGGCGATCATCCGCCGCTGGCCAAACGACCGCGTCGGGCTTGAGCCGGAGCGCGGCTGGATGCCGGTGTTGGCGGTCGCTCCGGGCCACCAGCGGCAGGGCATCGGCACAGCGTTGCTGGAGCGCGGGCTGGCGTACCTGCGGGCGGCCGGCCGGCAGCAGGTGTGGGTGTGTGGCAACACCGGCTCCGCTCCGGGCTACGTCTTCCCCGGCGTCGATCAGGACGCTTACGCCGGCGGGCTCGCCCTGCTCCGCAAGCACGGTTTCGTGGTCGATCACGAGCCGGTGTCGATGTCGCGCGAGGCCGTCGACTTCGACGTCGAGAAGTGCCACCAGGAAGCCTGGAAGACCGGCACCGATGTCAAGGTCGCGTCGCTCACGCCGGGACGAGTGCAGGAATTCCTGGTGTTCATGGCCGACGTGTTTCCCGGCGACTGGAACATGGCCGCGCGGGCCAAGATTCGCGCGGGTGCCCTGCACGAGGTCCTCATCGCCCTGCAAGGTGAGACCATAGTCGGCTACTGCCAGTGGGAGGGCGAGCATTTCGGCCCGTTCGGCGTGACGGCCGCGATCCGCAGCCAGGGCATCGGCGCGAAGCTCTTCGTCGAGGCAGTGCGCCGCATCCGCGCTGCCGATGGCCGCACGGTTTGGTTCAATTGGGCTGACGAGGCGGCGGCGCGCTTCTACGGGCGCTTTGGCCTGAAGGCCCAGCGGCGGTTTGCGATGCTGCGGCGGGACCTGTAGAGACCGGAGGACTCGGTGAGCCAGTCGCTGAAGGCGGCCGTAAGCACGCTGATCGCGCCGGACTCGCTCATTGTCGCCGGGTATTTTCTGCTCGTGTTTGTGGCCGGGGCGCTGGTCGCGCGGCGTTTCGCTCATCGCGCGACGTCGGAGTTCATCACCGGCGGCCGCACGTTTACGTGGAAGCAGACGGGACTGACGCTGCTCGCGTTCGCCGTCGACCCCACGTACATGGGCATGGCGGGCGTGGGTTTCCTGTGGGGCATGTACCTGTCGCAGTGGATCGGCGTCCACATCTGGTTCACAAGTTGGATCGCCGCGATGTTCCTTGTGCCGATCTACTGGCGCACGCGGATCGTGACGACGCCGGAGTATCTCGAACGGCGGTTCAACGCAAAGTGCCGAGCGCTGTTCTCGGTGCTGATGGCCGCGATTCTGGTGATTATCCTGACCAGTGCGATGTACCTCGGCGCGCTGCTGATCACGCGCATGCTGGGCTGGCCACTGCCGGTGAGCGTCGGGGCGATCGCCGTCGTGTGCACGTTCTACGTGATTGCGGGCGGCTTGCAGACGGTGCTCGTGCTGGACGTGTACCAGGGGGCGATCCTGCTGGTAACGCTGATCGTCGTCACGTGGCGGATTGTGGCGGAGATCGGCGGCCTGGGGGCGCTGGCGGCCATCGCTGTGCCCGGCAACGCCGGCGTGCCGGTCGGGAGCCTGTTGCCGCCGCTGGACCTGAAGCCGGACACGACGGTGTTTTTCGCGGGGCCGGCCATCCTGTTGTGGGCGACGTTTGCGGGGCTGTCGTGGATCGCCTGCAATTTCGGCATGGTGCAGCGGCTGCTGGCCAGCCGCACCGAGCGCGACGCGCAGAAGAGCCTGCTGTTCCTGGCGGTGCTGGCCAACATCGCGTGCTTCGCGACGTTCGCGGTCGGCGCCGCGATGCGCAAGTACCGTCCGGAGGTCCCGGCCGACGAGGGCTACATGTGGGTGATGCTCAACATGTTCCCGGTCGGGGCGCGCGGCCTGCTGGTGGCGGGCATGATGGCCGCGCTGCTGTCGTCGGCGGACGGTCTGCTGACCGCGTCGAGCACGCTGATCACACAGGACATTTACCTGCGTTTCCTGCGGCCCGCCGCCCGCGACCGCGAAATCAAGCTCGCCACGCGCGTGCTGGAGGCCGTGGCGATGGTGCTCGCGCTCACACTGATCCCGATCGCGATGAGCCGGCAATCGGCGGTGGCCTTCGTGCAGGAGTTCTTCGGCGACCTGATGGGCGTGGTGGTCGCATTGTACATCGTCGGCGTGTTCTCGCGCCGGGCCACCGCCCGGGCGGCCTTCGTGGCGATGCTCAGCGCGCTGGCCCTGGCAATCGGTCTGCACGCCTGGAATATGTGGAGCACCGGGCGCGCGGAACCGGGACCGCTGCCGGCCCTGGCGCGGCTGAACTTCGCGTACCGCGGGTTTGTGTCGTTCGCGTACGCGATCGTGGCGACGCTGGTCCTCAGCCGTTTCGAGCCGGCCCCGGATCCGGCCCGGCTGACGAACCTGACGGTGCACACGGTCGCGGACGCACCCGGGCCGTGGGTCGGGCTGAAGTCCTGGCCCGGCTTGTGGAAATGGGCCCTGGGCCTGAGCCTGGGCTGGTTCGCGTTTACGGTGGCTTGGGAATGGTACGGACGGACGCATTAGACTGAACGCAGGATGCACGCCGCCCTCAGGAGTGAGAGTGATGAGCAATCCGAAAAAACACATTCTGGCGATCGGCGCCCACATCGGCGACGCCGAGATCACCGCCGGCCTGCTGGTGGCCAAGTACGCCGCCGCCGGCCACCGCGCGACGATGCTGCACCTGACCGCCGGGGAGCGCGGGAATCCGAAGCTGGACGCGGCGGAGTATCGCCGCCAGCGCGTGCGCGAGGCGCAGGCGGCCGCGAAGAAGCTGGGGGCGGCGGAGTGCATCGTCCTCGACCACCCGGATGGCGAGCTGCACGCCGACCAGGATACGATCCACGAGATGTGCGACCTGGTGCGCCGCTTGCGGCCCGACGTTGTTCTAACGCATTGGCGGGGCTCGTTTCATCGCGACCACCGGGCGGCATACCAGATCACCATGGACGGCGGTTTCCTGGCGGCCCTGCCCGACATCAAACGCGCGCAGCCGGCGCATCTGATCCGCGGTTTGTACTACCTCGAGAACTGGGAGGACCTCGAGGAGTATCAGCCAGACCTGTGGGTCGATGTCACGAACGCATTCGATACTTGGCGTGCGGCCTGCGGCGAACACGAGTTGCTGCGCGGGGAAATCTCGTTCGACTATCTCCATTACTACAGCGGGCTGGCGGCGAAGCGCGGCGCCGAGGTCGGCGTGAAGTACGCGGTAACCGTCAGCCTGCCGCCCATCTCGCGCAAACGCAGGGTAGATTTCTTCCCGATCGACGCCGAGCCGGTGCTGATTTTCTAGGCGGAGATATGAGCCCAATCGCAATTCGAACGCTGTGCGGCGACGACCTCCCGGCCATCATCGACGTCTGGAATCGGGCGCTCGTCCGCAATCCAATCAGCTCCGCGCGCCTCGTCAGCATGGTCTTCGCCGACCCGGACTACTGGCCCGGCGACGACTCCGGTTTCTTCGTCGCAACCTGCGGCGGCAAGCTCGCCGGCTTCCTGCGGGCCATAATCCGGCGGGTTCCGAACGACCGTCTCGGCCTGGAGCCGGAAAACGGGTGGATTCCGTACCTGGCCGTCGATCCCGCGTGCCAACGATCCGGCATCGGCACGCAATTGCTGGCGGCGGCGATCAAGTACTTCGCGCAACATGGGCGCACACGTGTCTGGGTCTGCGGCACGACCACCTCCGCGCCGGGGTCGATCTTTCCCGGCGTAGACGTCGATGCGTATCCGCGTGCGCTGCCCCTGTTTCAAAAACACGGCTTCGTCGTCGATCAACAGGGCTTCTCGATGTCGCGCGAGGTGGTCGACTTCGACGTGCCGGCGTTCGAGCGCTGGGCGTGGGAGACGGGTCCAGAGGTGCGTGTCGAATCGCTGACGCCGGGGCGCGTGCAGGATCTGTTCGTCTTCACTGCCGAGTCGCTCCCGGGGTCGTGGAATATCGCCGCCCGGGCTAAAGTCCAGAGCGGGGCGCTGCACGAGATGCTCATCGGGCTGCTGGACGGCCGCGTGGTCGGTTATTGCCAGTGGACCGGCGAGCACTTCGGCCCCTTCGGCGTGGCGTCCGGCCTGCGAAAGCAGCGCATCGGCGCGAAGCTCTTCACCGAGGCCGTGCGGCGGATTCGCGCCGCCGACGGCCGCACGGTGTGGTTCAACTGGGCCGACGAAGACGCCAAACGCTTCTATGACCGCTTCGGCTTGAACGTCACGCGCCGGTTCGCCGTGCTGCGTCGGCCATGAGAGACCCGGCAATCCACACAAAGGCAACGGTTCGAATCCCATGAACGGATCAGCACCAGTACTGACGTGGATCGACTGGACGATCATCGTCGGCTTCATCGTCATGTCTATCTCGATCGGCGTGGCGTGGAGCCGCCGCGGGCGCAGCTCCGTGCGCGAGTATTTCACCTCCGGCGCATCCACGCCGTGGTGGCTGCTCGGCACGTCGATGGTGGCGACCAGCTTCGCCGCCGACACGCCGCTGACGCTGGCGGGCTGGGTCGTGACCAACGGCCTGGCCCAAAACTGGTACTGGTGGTGCCAGGTGCCGGTCACGCTCCTGGGCGTGTTCTTCATCGCGGCCCTGTGGCGGCGCGCCAACCTCGTCACCGACAACGAGTTCGTCGATCTGCGCTACTCCGGCCGCTCGGCCGCCGTGCTGCGCGGGTTCAAGGGCCTGTTTTTCGCGCTGGTCTACAACTGCATCGTCATGGGCTGGGTCAACCTGGCGATGACTAAAATCGTCCAGCTCACGCTGCCCGACATCCCGCATGTGGCCGTGGTCGACGAAGTCATGCTGTGGACCTATCTGCACACGCCGCTGTCCGACGAACTGCCGCCGGAAGCGCGCACCGCGATGCGCGGCGGGGCGATCGACCCGCTCCAGCTTTATTACCGGGATTGGAGCCAGCTCGGCCGGCCGCAGCGCCCGACCGTCATGCGGGAAATCGGGCTGATCCTGAAACGCTTCGCCGTCATCCAGCAACGGCTCGCCAATCCCGAGCAGTTCGCGCAGGCCCTGGCGCGGAATAAACAGCTCGGGCGGTCCGGCGGCGACGTCACCACCGAGCTGGAGAAACTGCGCGAGTACGCGTGCAGCGTGCAGAGCGCGCCGTATCTGGCTCGCCTCGGCCTGGAGTCGCGCGAGGCCGACCTGGCCGCACGCTGGACGAGCATTCAAGCGCCGTCACCAAACGCGCACGTCGCCGCCCCGGCCGCGCTGCAATTCGTCAACGCCGTCGCGGTCACGGTGGCCGGCGTCAACAAGCTGAAAATTATCCTGCTGCTGTTCTTCATCGTGACTCTGTACACGGTGATGTCCGGCCTGTGGGGCGTCCTGGTCACCGATTTCATCCAGTTCTGGATCGCCATGACCGGCTGCATCGTGCTGGCCGTCATGGCCACGCAGAAGCTCGGCGGGCTGGACAGCGTCTTGCACCAGATGTCGGAGATCTACTCGCTCGACCGCGCCCGCGGCATGGTGAGCATGATCCCCGTCTCCGGCGCCGGCGACCTCGACCTGATGGGCTGGAAGGCCTTCCTCGTCTTCGTGCTGTTTTCGTGGTACGTGCTGCAGTACACCGACGGCGGCTCGTACATGGCCCAGCGCATGCTCGCCGCCAAGAACGAGCGTCACGCCGCCCTCGGCTACCTCTGGTATGCGATCGCCCACTACTGCATTCGCATGTGGCCGTGGATCGTCGTCGGGCTGGCCGCGGCCGTCATGTTCCCCTACACGCGCGACATCGTGACCGGCCAATACCCCGGCGGCGCGGTGGCCGAGGAAGGCTACATTCGCGTCATGCTCGCGGTTCTGCCGACCGGCTGGCTCGGCCTGCTGCTGGCCGCGTTCCTGGCGGCGTACATGTCCACGACCTCCAGCCACCTGAATCTGGGGGCTTCGTACCTGCTCAACGACTTCTACCGGCCGTTCATTCGCCGCAACGCATCCGAGCGGCACTACGTCTTCGTCTCCCAGATCGCCACGCTGGTCATCACGGTCGTCGGCCTGATCGTGAGCCTGTTCTATAACACGATCACCGACGCGTGGTTCCTGCTCAGCACGCTCAGCGCCGGCATCGGCGCCGTCTACTTGATGCGCTGGTTCTGGTGGCGGATCAACGCCTGGACCGAGATGGTCTGCCTGGGCGTCCTGCTCCTGTACTTCACGGCTTCGGAGGTCGCCGCGGCCTGCCACTCGGACATCGTCAGCCGTTTTTCGGCGCCCTTCCCGCTCAACCTGCTCTACCTGGTGCCATGCTCGGTTGGCACCGCCCTGCTCGTGACGTTCCTGACCAAGCCGGTCGCGAAGGAGAAGCTCATCGCGTTCGTCCGCAAAGTGCAGCCCGGCGGCCCGGGTTGGCGGCGAATCGAGGCCGAAATTCGCCAGACCGACCCGACGTTTCGCAGCCGTTCGCCGCTCACCTGGCGTGCCGTCCGGCGCTGGGTCCTCTCGACAGCCACCATCTACTGCTTCCTGTTCGGCAGCCAGATGATGATGGTGGGCAACGCGCTGACAGCAGCAACGTTCATCCCGCGGCGTTGGCTGGGCGCGGCGCTGATCGCGGTCGGCTGCCTCCTCGGTTGGTCTGTGGCCCGCAGCTTCTCGGAGAAACGGTGGGGCGAGGACCTGGTCCAGAGCCAGGCCGACACGTAGACCGGGCAATCGAGCATTTCAGGGCGGCGCGAAGTATCAGTCGCCGGCTGGTCACCCGCGGCGTCGCGCGGCCGTGCCGCGCTTATACTCATGGCGCTGGCGAGCCGATGGAGCTTACAGCGCGATACGCCGAGGCCCGGTTTCATGGACTTTGTTCCCGACAAGCCTTTTGATCCGCCCCCGATCCCCACGGCCCGCTGCATTGCCACGCCGGCGCCGGCCTGCCCCCTGAGCGAAGAGGACTTTCGGCTCCTGCGACGCGCCGCCGCTTCGCGCGAGCCGGTCCGCAAGGTCGCCGCCACGGCCCGTTTCTCGGCGGTCACGACGCTCGTGATCGGCGTGGCGGGCATCCCGTTCCTGTTCTTTTCGCCGAGCAGTATTGCTCTACTCATGGTCATCGGCATCTGCACGATCGGCGTGATCGAATTCGTGGGCTACCGCCGCATCCGCCGGGGCATGCCCTCCGCGGCGACGTGGCTGGGCCGCAACCAGCTCGCGTTCATGGCGTTGATTGTCGGCTACTGCATCTTTCAAATGGCGACGGTGGCCCGTAAGCCGCTCGCGGCGTTCAACTCGCCCGAGTTGCAGTCCTCGCTGTCGCAGTTGGATCAGGGGCTGTCGCAGCAGATCGAACATTGGACGCCGATCGTGGGCTACGGCTTCTACGGGCTCGTGCTGGTGCTCAGCGTCCTCTTTCAAGGCGGCCTGGCGCTATACTACTTCTCGCGCCGCCGGCATCTCGAGACTCTGGAGACCTCCACTCCAGCGTGGGTGCGCCGCGTGTTCGCGGAGCTGGACGCGTGAAAGGGGTTTGCCCGCCACTGGTCCGTGGCGGTCAGCGTTTGACGCCGTGCGTGTATTCCACCAGGTACACGCCACGCTCGTTGACGCTGATGCGGGCTTGACCGCCGCCGGGCACGTGTTCGAGCGCGTCGGTGAGGCGCGGGAAGGCGGGGCCTTCGTCGCCGGGATGTGGCCAGCGTTGCAACAGGCGCACGATTCCCGCCGCGACCCAGGCGTGGGCGTCGCGTGCAAACTTGTCGCCGCCGAGGCTGGTCAGCTCGTCGGCGATGACCCGGAGCATGTCGATCGGCCCGCTGCCGCTGAAATGCGCCAGTTCCGGATCGATTTCGCCGTGCAGGACGTAGCTAACCTCGGTGGCGAAGCCGTAGTTTCGCTCGATGTGCGTCGCCTGAAACTTTCCGCACACCTGGCGGTCCCGCGTGAGCAGAACGACGACGGCGTCCGTCCGTCCGCCGAGCTCCTGCCCGCAGTAGCACAAGGTCGTGTCAGTCCGGCGCGACTGGCCCTCTGGGAAGATCCGCTCGTACTCGCGCAGTTGCTGCCGGAGTGCGACCTGGTTGTAGCTCCAGTCGGCACAGCCGAGCGGAAGGAGGGCGGTCAAGGCGACGGCTGCCGCGAGAAGCGTCTGTCCGGCGTCTGCGGCGCGCCGGCTCGGTCGATGGCACGCTGATTTCATGTCCGTCATGATCGACGCCCGTGGGCTGGGCTGCAAGCCGCCCGGGGCCGGGACGCGGCCGGTGTTGGCACGGAGCGGAACCGGTATAATCAGGATGGGGCTGGTGAGACGATCCCCAGCCGGTCCGCAGAACGGCGGTGGCGCCGCGACCTCTGGCTTGGAGCGCGCGAAGCGATTGATGAATCCCGAAGACCTTGACGCGATATTCGACCGGGCCAATCGCCTGTTGGAGGCGGGCAAGCCCGACGAGTCCCTGGAGTGCCTCGACAAGGTCGACGGCCGGACGCTGGATTCGGACGATCGGATCGAGTGGGGCAGCCTGCGGGCCTGGGCCCTGTCGCAGATCGGCCAACACGAGGAAGCGCTCGAGCTGCTCGACGAGCTGCTCGAGGAGTTTCCGCAGTCCGTCCGCCTGCTGGGCGCGTTCGGCATCGTGCTGTCGAACAACGACGAATTGGAGGATGCCCGCGACGCACTCGAGGAGGCGGTCGCGCTCGGACCGACCGACGAGGTAGCGCTGGCCAACCTGGCGCTGGTTTATGAGAAGCTGCGGGAGTACGAGCGGTCGCTCGAGCTCTACGACCGAGCGCTCGAGCTGGGGGCCGACATCGACTGGGTGCTGCTGCGCAAGGCCGCGACGCTGACCGAGTGCGGGCGCTACGCCGAGGCCAAAGTCACCCTGAAGCGCTATCTCTCGCTCGTGCCCGAGGATGCCGGGCAGTGGATTGCCCTCGCGATCCTCCACAGCGACGACGAGGAATATGCGGACGCCTTCCGATGCTACGAGCAGGCCGAGCAATTGGACCCGGACGCGCCGGCTCTCCGCCTGAACTGGGGCGTCACGGCGGTGCGGGCGCACCAGTTGCCCGCCGCGTACAAGCAGCTCGCGCGGCTGCGGCGACTCGAGCCGCGCTCGGCGCGGGCCGGCCTGTTGCGGGCTTTCATCCTGGAGGAGGAGGGCGATTTGGCCGGCGCCCGCGGGATTTACGACCGGACGTTGGCGCGGGCCCGCTATGTCGACCGGGGCGAGCTGAGCTACGCGTTCGAGATGGCGATGGACTTCTTCGGACGCCAGAAGCTGCGTACGCGTTGTGAGCGGCTGCTTGGCCGCGCGTATGAGGCCAACGCGTGCACCGTGGAGCTGTGCGAGGCGTATCGCGAGGCCACCGGCGAGTACGTCGCGCAGGCCTTCTGGTACAGCCTGGTCATCGAGGCGGACTACCGTCTCGGCCTGCTGGAGTTGCGCGCCCGCAACGGTTCGTCCCGCCCGCCGCCGACGCGGTTCACGCGCAACTACCAGGTCGTGGCCCGCAATCACGACGAGGCGGTGGACATGGTCGTCAGCCTTCTGCAGCGCATGGGCGAGACCAACCCGAACGTGCGCGAGTTCATCGGGCAGGAGCCCATCGAGCAAACCCATGTCGGCCTCTACGAGGTCGAGCCCGAGGGCTTCGTGTTCTCGCCGGACGAGCTGGAGGAGCCCCCGTCCGAGGTGTGAGCGGGCCTGGCGGAGTGGGGCGGGGGAGAATGGCGAGTTTCGGATGGCGAAGAGCGAGTAACGAGTGTGGGAGGCACGGGTCAAGGGGCCAAGGGAGCGGCGGGAGCGATTGCGGTGGTGCGGGGCGAACCAAGAGTCTCGTGATCGGGCGACAAAAACGCGGTTTGGGGCAAGCGGGCTGAAAGGCACCCGGACAGGGCGATAAAACCGCGATTTGGAGCGTGTGGGTTGAAGGGCGCCAAGAGTGTCAAGTCTGTTGGAGGCGCAAATGGCACTCTTGAACGAGCGCGCAGGAGCGGACGGCCGCAGGGACCAGGGGCCAAGGGGCCGGGGCGCGGAGCGGGCATACTAGGAATACTAGCACGGCGGCGGGCGGGGGCAAGGCGGAGCGGGGCGGTGGCGGGGATTGGCGGCGACTGCGCGATTTTAGGCCCAGATTCACCACCGAGGGCGCGAACGACCCGAAGGGCAAGGGGGTTGGCGGAAATCGGCGGGGATGGCACGGCGATGGGCCCGGCCGGCAATAGGGTTCTTTTGCCCATCGCCCCGGGGCGGGCCGGCGTTCGATAGTGTGTGAGCACGGGGGGCTGGGCCCGGGCCGCCTGCCGCTCTCGGGAGCGTCGGCGAGACTCTCCAGCAATTGTGCGTGCGGCGCACCCGCGACCAGGAGTGAAACCGGCACACTCGGACCGTGGACAACGCGCGAGAGCGCATTCGGCAGGCCATCGAGCACATGGACCTCCACCGCGGCGTCCTGCGGGTCTGGCAGGACGGTATACCGCAGTGCGGGCACGAGATGGACATCGTGAAAGAGCCGGCGACGGCGAGCGCGCAACCGGGGCTCAAAGACCCGGGCGGCGCCCCAGCGCGGTACTTCGGTTCTGTGCGGCTCGGCAGCGGAGCCGGGCGACGTCATCCGAGAAATCTCAGCCAAGGGAGAATCGCAAACATGCGCAATAGGACTTCTTGGGCTCTTCAGTTTGGTTCTTGCCCTCACGCTCCAAGTACGACTAGCTGGATGTGGATGGGGCGATCCGACGGAGCCGCAGCCCGTAGAATGGCCGAGCGCCAAGGACGTCTTCACGACCGCCCAACAGTAGATCCTCCCCGTCGGGCTATCCGCGGACACGCCCCAGATTGAGCCGACAGACGCAGCGCTATACGCGCAATACGGTTACAGCATGTGGCTGGCCGAGAACGGCACCAATTGCAGCCAGGATCCCCGTAATCCGCAACCTCACGATAAGCGGACTGAGCCGGTAGCGCCCAACGGAAGCGTATGACGAGATCGCGATGCGCAGCCTGGCTGATGGATGTCTCTGGCTTCTACTGGCCGGCGTGGAATCGCTTTTCGCGCGAAACACAATCAGTGGAGATGACTCAAATGAAAACGAAACTCATGACGATTCTGGCGGTCATAACGACGCTGGCCCTGAGCAACGCGGCGCAGTCTGCCGAGTGGTCGTTTGTCATGTTGGGCGACACCCGTGATGATAACAGCACTGCCACGGGAGTCAGTCCACACTTGCATACCATTGCACAGAAGATCGCCTCTCTGAATCCTCAACTGGTGCTGGTGGCGGGCGACTTGTGCAATGGCGATTGCCTGGACCCCAATTCCCCGCTCTACCCGGCAAACGGCAATTTTACCGATCTGGCTGCGAAAGCGATCTATGCAGGTGAGTTCTCCTGCTGGAAGACGGCCATGCAGCCCGTCTTCAACTACGCCACAGGTGAAGGCATCCCGATCTACACCGTGCGTGGCAACCATGAGAACAATGATGCTGAGGCAGCGCCCATTGAGGTGCTGAAGGAGGCTTATCAAGAAGCCTTCAGCGCCTATGTACCGACCAACGGGCCCAACAACGGTCCGGCCGACAACCAGCGCGGTCTCAGTTGGTCCTTCACCCACAACAACGTCACCTTCGTCGCCGCCGATCAGTATTTCAATTTCAACCCGGCGTATGCCGACTCGACGTTTTGGTCGGGATATCACAGTCTGGACCGGGCATGGGTCACCCAGCAGTTCAGGCAGTCAACCTCGCCCTACAAAATCTTCATGGCCCATGAGCCGATCTTCCAGACGGAGGGTAATGGCCCCGGTGAGACAGATAATGAGCAAGCCCAACATTTCTTCGGCACCGATGCCGCCGGATTACAGACCCGTGAGGAGTTTTGGAACGATATCGGCGACGCCGGCGTCCAGCTTTATGTGACGGGACACCTTCACCTCGAAACCGTCGCCTCCACCACCAACGACCACGGGGACACCATCATTCAATTGACGGCGGGCAACGGCGGCGCGCCACCGCAAGACTTCATTAACAACCCAGAACCGGGAGTCACCACGCTGTACAACAACGGAAATACGTTAGTCAACGGGGCCGTCAACGCGACCTACGGCTTCGCGCTGGCAACCGTGCGGGACGACTCCATGACCATCCAGTACTATTCGCTCAACACGGTCGACAACAGTTGGACAGTGGCCGACTACAGCACGCAGATTGCGCCTATTCCAGCGATCCAACCGCCGACATGCCCGTTGTGCGGGGCGATCGGGGCGGTCCTCATGCTGGCCTGCCTCATGGCCTTGGGATTGACACGAGCCCCCAATCGGGCGCGCAGGTAGTCGAGTCCGGGCGGAACACGTAACCAAGTATTCATGTCCCAGAATAGGAACGAACTGATCGGGCAACATCGCCTCAGGCAGGGCATCCACGGCCGTCTCCATGCGTGACAAGTCCTCCGCCCGCATGGCGACCAGCGAGGGCGTACCACCCATGCGTACGATGCCGAGCTTGTGAAACAGCGCAGCCCCGAAATGCAGGCGAAGATCGTCAATTGCGGATCACCACTTACGGCCGTGCGCGGCTCGGACAAGCGCGGCTTGCGCGACATGAATGTCGCCGTGCGGATGACGTGCGATTCTGCCGGGGCAAGGCGCTAGAAGGTGCGGCGGGAGTCGAGGAGGATGCAGATGGGGCCGTCGTTGGTGGAATCGACGAGCATGTGGGCGGCGAAACGGCCGGTTTCAACCGGGAGGCCGTAGGCGCGGACGGCGGCGCCGAGCTGGGCGATGAGGGGCTCGGCGACGGGGCCGGGGGCGGAGGCGTCGAAGGCGGGGCGGCGGCCTTTGCGGGCGTCGGCGGCGACGGTGAAGGCGCTGACGAGGAGCACGGAGCCGTGGGCGTCGGCGACCGAGAGGTTCATCTTGTACTCGGCGTCGGGGAAGATGCGCAGGTGGGCGATCTTCTCGGCGAGGTAGGCGACATCGGCGTCGGCGTCGTCCGGGGCGGCGGCGGCGTAGACGAGGAGGCCGGGGCCGATCTGGCCGACGGTCTCGCCGGCGACGGTGACGTGGGCGTGGGCGACGCGTTGGATTACGGCTCGCACGGGTGGGACTCCGGGGGGGCNNGGCGGTGGCGGGTTGCGGCGTGAATGCGGGGTCGCGCCAGTTGGGGCCGAAGAGGTCGGTCATCATTTTCTCGGCGGCGGGCGGCAGCTTGCGTTTTGTCTTCACCCACTCGCGAAACGCCGGCAGTCCGCGCTGGTCGCCGGCGACGGTCAGAATTCGTGCAGCCGCCCAGCGCGCCTGCGCGATCGGGTCGGCCAGCATGTCGAGCAGTTCCCTGGAACTCACGACGGCATCCTCGTCGAGCAACTCAAGTTCAACCGGCTCCGATGCGTCGGCGACGTTCTGGAGGTCTGACACCGGGAGGGCGTCGAGCGTTCGCAGCCGAAGCAGGATGTCGCGATGAGCCCGGAGCGGGTACTTGAAGAGCATACCGTCGATCATGGCTTGTGCGTCCGGGTTGGTTTGCAGTGTTGCCGCGACCATCCAGCGGGCGTCGTCGTCCGTCATGACGTTGGGCCACTCGAAACGGTCCGGCTGTGGCGCGCGGCGTGCGAACCAGAATACTCGCTCGTTGCCGCATGTCGGGCGCGGGTCGGCACAGAGCAGGGTCCACGGGAGATGGGTCACCTTTTCTTCGACGGAGGCTCGGACGTACCACTCGCCGAATGCAGCGCGCATTGCGGACGAGTCCAGATCGGGGCCGTGCTGCAGGCGGTCGGCGAGCAAACGCAGCGTGCGGTCGACCATGGTTGGGTCACGATCGCGCAGCAGCTCGCGGAATGCGGCGGCACGTTGGCCGGAGCCGCGTTGCTCCAAGGCTAGCAGCAACCCGCCCGCCTGCCGGGACGTGTGCGCTGAGGCGGCGCGGCGCGCGAGCAGCCAGCGCGTTTCGCCGACGGCGCCTCCGTATCCGGGCAGGAGCGTGTAGAGGGCCGCCAAGCTGGTCAAGACGGCCAGGGTGCCGAGCCAGGACAGGGTGCGGCGGGTGGCGAGGGACATAAGCGCATCATAGTGTACAGCATCTGGGTTTCGCGAGGATCGGCGGCAAACGTGGAAGACACTGCTCAAGAGCAGTGGCACGCGGCGACGCTGGACCGTGGCACCCGACGGCTCGGCAGGAGCCTCGCCCTCCCAGGCGACAGCGGGCCACGCGCAGGCGCAATGCGGGTATGATTTGCCGCCATGTTTTCGATTCCTGCGGCTTACATCGGGCACGTGGCGGGGCTGACGACGTCGGGGCTCTGGACGGGGACGTCGCTGTGCTTTACCGCCGCGACACGCCGGCTGGGGCCGACGCGGACGAACGCGGTGCGGCTGGTGATGGCGGTCATTCTGCTGGCGGCGATGCACCGGCTGGTGACAGGGGTGTGGGTGCCGGGGGCGGTCGGCGGCCAGGTGCTGCTGCTGGCGGCGTCGGGGCTGGTGGGACTGACCATTGGCGACCAGGCGCTCTTCACGGCCTTCATGCAGCTCGGGCCGCGGCTGGTCATGCTGATCGAGACGACGGCGCCGCTGTTCGCGGCCCTGTTCGGCTGGCTGGCGCTGGGCGAGACGATTGCGCTGCTCGGCTGCCTCGGCATCGCGCTGACCGTCGGCGGCGTCGGCTGGGTCGTACTCGAACGGCCGGCTGGACCCACCCCGTGGGCGTCCGGGCGGCGCGCCCGCGGCGTAATGCTCGCGGTGTTCGCGGCGATCTGTCAGGCGGGCGGGCTGCTGCTGAGCAAGCAGGGGATGGGGCACGGCTGGCTGCCGACGGAGCAGCACCTGCGGCCGCTTTCGGCAACGCTGGTGCGGATGTCGTTTGCGGCCGTGGGGATGGTGCCGTTCGTGCTGTTCTACTGGATGCGCGAGCGGCGGGAGCGGGCCGCAGGCGTGTATCCGGTGGCGCGGGCGTGGCGGGCGGGGCTGCTGTTCGCGTTCGCGGGGGCGTTTGGCGGGCCGTTTCTGGGCGTGTGGATGTCGCTGGTGGCGGCGGATCACGCGCCGGTGGGCGTGGCGCAGACGCTGATGGCATTGCCGCCGGTGCTGATTTTGCCGTTGGCGCGGGTGATCTATAAGGAGCACATCAGCGTGCGGGCGGTGCTGGGGGCGGTGGTGGCGGTGGGGGGCGTGGCGCTGTTGTTTGTGGCGCGGTAGGCGCGTCGGCTGCCAGACATCGTCATGCACAGCGCGGGTCGCGCCCGCGCGCGATTTTGGATTTTGGATTGCGCCCGACCCGGGCGCGGGCGGCAGCGCGGCGCTGCTCGTATACCTCCTCGCACTCCGGCGGCTGCAGATAGAGCGGGACGATCTGCTCCGGGGTGCAGAAGTGGCCGGCCAAGGCCAGTTGGTGGCCGAGCGCCAGCACTTCGCGGGCGTCGGGCAGCCAGTAGTCCTCCGGGAGCATCTGCAAACCGAGTGCGTCGAGCGTCGCGCGATGCGCGGCCACGCCGTCGCCCAGCACGCTGCACGGCTTGGGCAGCGTCGGTAGCCAGGTCGCGGCGTCGTGTAGGCCGGCGGCGACGGTCTCGTTCATCTGTAATTCCGCGTTCGGCGAGGTGGCGGCGCAGGTGAACACGCCGCCGAACACGCGGCCGCGGCGGGCGTCGAGGAGGACGGCGACGTGCGGCGGCCCACCCGCATACGCCAACGCGTTGCGGGCGATCACTTCCAGCGATGGCACAGCGACCACGCGGCACCCGAGCGCGGACTGCCACATCCGCGCCACGGTGGCGGCGACGCGCAGGCCGGTGAAGCTGCCCGGCCCCTGCGAGAAGCACACGCAGCCGACGTCGCGCGGGCCAGCCCCGACCTCGGCGAGCAGGTCGCGGATCGCCGGCAGCAATTCGGCGGTATGCGTGCGCTCGGCGGAGAGCACGCGGGCCGCGCGCGTCTGCCCACCGTGTCCGAGCGCCACGCTGCCGCGGCGGCTGGAGGTTTCGAGGGCGAGCTCGTAGTCCGGCTGCACGTCCGGATTCTACATGACCGCTGTGGAACGGGCAGCGCCGCCGGGACGCGTCGTGTCGGCAGCGAGGGTCCGGCGGTATCATGCCAGGATGATGCCGAGCAACACGAAGATGACGATCAATCCCGCCAAGCTGATGGACGGCCAGGCGCTCGCGCGGCGGGTGCTCGAGGGGGCGAAAGCCAAGGTCGAGAAGATTCGCGCCGCGAGCGGGATGACACCCACGCTGGCGACGGTGCTCGTCGGCGACGACCGGGCGTCGGCGACGTACGTGCGCATGAAGCGAAAACGCTGCGAGGACGTCGGCATGCGGTCGGTCGCGATCGAGCTGCCGGCGGATACCACGACCGAGCGGCTGGTCGCGCAGATTCGCGAGCTGGCCGCCGACCCCGCGGTGCACGGCATTCTCGTGCAGCACCCGGTGCCGGCGCCGATCGACAAGCGAGCGGTGTTTGAGACGATCCCGGCCGAGAAGGACGTGGACGGAGTCACTTCGACCACGCTTGGCCGCATCATTCTGGGGATGCCGGCATTCGGTTCGTGCACGCCGAAGGGAATCATGCGGCTGCTGCAGGAATATCATGTGGTGCTGGACGGGGCGTACGCGGTGGTGATCGGCCGGAGCCCGATTTTGGGGCGGCCGATGGCGTCGATGCTGATCAACGCGCACGCGACGGTGACGCTGTGTCACTCGCGGACGCGGTCGCTGCCGAGCCTGGTGCGGGGCGCGGACATCGTGATCGCGGCGGTCGGCCACCCGCGGTTCGTGCAGGGCGGGTGGATCAAGGTGGGGGCGGTCGTGATCGACGCGGGGTACAACGAAGGCAACGTGGGCGACGTCGATTTTGCGGGTGCCTACGAGCCGGCCTCGCTCATCACGCCCGTTCCGGGCGGCGTCGGCCCGATGACGATCGCGATGCTGATCGATCAGACGGCGGATGCGGCGGGGCTGCAGCTTGGCGTGGCGTTGCCCTGAAAGGTCCTCCTGCCGCCCTTTTTCCTATATGGCATTTTGGGGGGGTTGATAATTTTTCCTTGAGCCACTTTTTTCGAGGGCGGAGGTTCTCGTTTTTTTGTGCCGAGTTGACCGATGAGCCGGGTATACTACAGAGCAGACGTAAGCGAGATCGGATCCGCCCCTGCGTTGTGCGATAAGGAAGAATCCGTTTGCGAGAACCGATAAGCTGAACCCTGGGAGGCCATGACGGCCTACCTCCGACGTAGGCGCTTTCGAGCGCGTGGTCGGGGCGGCGTCGGCCACCCACCTTGACCGAGGGTTCCAGCAAACCTCTTCCACCGGCAATCGCGGAGGCCGGTTCCGATTCTGCGACGGGCGCTCGAGCCAACCGGCATGGGCGACCCGTCGCTCCTTTATGTGCGGGGAAACCCTAATTCCCGGGGCGGTAAATAGCTGCGATAATACAGGTTGGGTATTGGGGGGCGGGGCAGGGCGTGCGTGCTGCTGACGCACGCGACCGGAGCGCATAAACGCGGCCGGGGCCGGGCTTAATACCAGTGGAGGAGTGGGGCGGCCTGGGCGATTGAGCCTGAGCCGCCCCCATGTTATGTACTAGCGGCGTGGCTTGGACTGACGGCGGACAAAGACACTGGCGCCGCGACCGTCCAGCGCCGGCACGGGCGCCGGTGTGGGACCGCGACGCCCTGCGCGACCCGCACGGCCAGCCGGACAAGGCGGCCCGCGTCGAGGCGATGTTCGACGCGATCGCGCCGACGTACGAGCTGGTGAATACGCTGGGCAGCCTGGGGCGCGACGCGGCCTGGCGCCGGCGGGCGGTGGCGGCGGCGGG
>PMMM01000207.1 GCA_003162245.1 Phycisphaerales bacterium | reverse complement strand
ACCTCATGCCCCCCCCCCCGCTACCGGCCCGGTCGCTCGCGCCTGGCTGCCCGCCGATTCTGTGCGCCCTCGGCCGGTCGAGAGGTGTTACAATGGAGGCGTGCCTGTTTCCGGACGCCTTCTGCGAGAGGAACTCGGCACGGACGGCTCGGTTACATGCCAGCGCAGTTCGCGCGGGGTCGCCAGACTTCCGCGGTGGCTGTGCGCGCGCAGACCGGAGACGCCGATCCTGGCGCTCGGGTTCCTCTGCACGGTGATCGCCAAGCTGATTGTCGTGCGCTCCTGTGAGCCGGAGAGCCCCCTGCGAGTCTGGGCGGCGCTTTCCCTTTCGGACGGCGTGTTCTTTATGGCCGCGACCGGCGCGCTGGCGCTCGGCTACGCGCTCTGGCCACGCACTCTGCTCGCACGCGTCGCCCTGGCGTTGGCCGTCATCGTCTTGGGATGGTCCATCTTGAACGCCGCCTGGATGCTGGTCACCCGCGTCCAGCTCCAGGGGGGCGTACTGTCGGTGATCGCGAGTCATCCAGGGGAGTTCTGGCCCACCGTCCGACCGCATGTCGCCAAGCGACCGGTATTCTTCGCGGCGATCGCCGGCGGCGGCCTGGCCAGCGGCGTGTGGGTTGGGTGGCGCCTGGTACGACCGAGGCCGGTGGCCGGGCCGCGCCGCCGCTACGCGCGGCGCGCCGCCGCGGCAGTCGCCATCGCAATGATCCTGGCGGCGGCCGACCACGCGCTGGGGCCACGGTATTCCGGGGACGCACTGGGGCAAGCGCTCCGCTATTCCAGCCACGCGCACGCACTCCGAACCGCGGTCGTCGGCCCCGCCGACGATCAGGCCGCAGCGGCCGCGCGCCGTGTGCCACGGGCCGGCGAGCGCCAGGTCGGGTTGCCAGACGCTGCCCCGGCGGACCTTCCGAACGTCGTGATCGTGCTGCTCGAGAGCGTGTCGTACCAAGCGGCCGAGCGGGGCGCGGCTGAGTCCGCGACGATGCCCGTGCTGGCGCGGCTCGCGGCGGAGGGCGTGGAATTCACCAACGCGCGTGTTCCGATGCCCCAGACCGGCAAGGCGTTTTGGGCCGCGTTAAGCGGGACGGCGCCCGACGCATACCACGACTACGTGGAGGCCGTGCTGGTGGACAAGGCGTATGAGGGGTTGCCGACGCTGCTGCGGCGCGTCGGCTACCGCAGCGCTTTCTTCCAGGTGGCCAAGGGCTCGTTCGAGTGTGCGCCGGGGACGTTTGCGAATTTCGGCTTCGACTGGGCGTGGTTTCGCGAGAACCTGGAAGACGCGTCGGCGAACCTCGGATACCTCGCTGCGGACGACTTCCGGCTGCTCGGCCCGGCCTTTGATTGGGCGGCGCGGACCTCAGGCCCGTTTCTGCTCGTGCTGATCACGTCCGTCGCCCACGATCCGTACCAGGTTCCCGCGTGGTTTGCCGCACCTGCGCAGGATGACCGGGCGCGCTACGCCCAGGCACTCCGCTACACGGACGCGTTTCTGGAGTCGCTGTGTCGGCGCCTCGACGAACGCGGGCTGACCGGACATACCCTGCTGTGCGTTCTCGGCGATCATGGCGACAGCTTCCGACCCGACGCACGCCATATACGTTGGGTCCCGTATGAGGAGGTGCTGCGCATCCCCTGGGTGCTCCGGTGGCCCGGGCACCTGGAGGCGGGGTTGCGCCGAGACTGGCCGTGCTCCCAGATGGACGTGACGCCGACGATCCTGCATCTGCTGGGCTTCGACCTCGCGCGCGCCGGGTTCGACGGCCGCGACGCGCTGACGCCGGCCCCCCCTACCCGCCGCCTAT
The DNA here is from genome assembly GCA_003162245.1 of Phycisphaerales bacterium. Classification (GTDB taxonomy): domain Bacteria; phylum Planctomycetota; class Phycisphaerae; order UBA1845; family Fen-1342; genus Fen-1342. The sequence goes on along the minus strand of PMMM01000207.1, from coordinate 23,466 downwards.
ACTTCTCGGCGTGGTATGAAGGCAGCCCGCTGGGGTACGTCGAGGGGGCGCGAAAGATCCTCTACTGGCCGCGCAGCGGCGACGTCGTCGCGTTTGACCTGGAAACGGACGAAACCGAGCAGGCACCCGTTATGCTGGCAGACGCGCAGCGTGCCCAGGCAGTCGAGGACGTGACGCACTGGGCACGTTCCACGTACCTGCAATTCGACGCGCAGCGGTTTCGGAAGCGTTTCTTGTATGACCACTGGTGGACCTTCTGCTCTGGCCGTTATGCGCGCGCCTATTACGTGCCGTAACGTGGGCCCGGGGACGCCGCCGACTCGGCGCAGCCGCAGCCATCGAGGACCAAGAGAATGAACGCAAGCGAGCGAAAGGACGCCGTGTCGGCGACGCCGGAGGTCGGCCCCGGCGCGCCGGACCACGCGGGCGTGAGCGTCATCTCGCCGGTCCGCCGCGACCGCACGGCCCGGACGGCACTTGCGCAGCTTCTGCTCCTGGCGATACTCGTTAGTCTGGTCTTCCGGATCGAGCTCAGGAACTGCGTAATCAACTCGCTCGCGGAAGCGGAGTGGGCGCACGCCCTGGTGGCCCCGCTCCTGGTGGCGCTGCTCGCCTGGCGCCGGCGCGCGTACCTGGCGGCGCAGCTTACCGCCGGATCGGTCTGGGGCCTGGCCCTGATCCTGGGCGGCGTGGCGTTCTGTGGCGTGAACATCTGGCCGTTGCGGTTTGGCTATCTGTGTGAGGTGGCGTTGGTGCCCGTCCTCGCGGGTGCGGTTCTCGCTGTGTGCGGCTGGCGCGTGCTGCGCCTATGCGGGCCGATGCTGCTGGTCCTCTTGCTGAGCATTCCGGTGGGCGCGCGGCAGTACGCCTCGCTGACGCTGCGCGTCGAAACGCACACGTTGGCGGCCGCGAGTTGGGTGCTCGATCAACTGCCGGGGGCGACGGTCGTGCAGCGCGGTCCGGACCTCGATTTTGTCGCGGGCGGGCGTACGGGAACCGTTGCCCTGGGAGAGCCGCGACGAGGAGCCGCGCTCCTGCCGACATACGTGGTGCTCGGCGTGTTGGTGGTATTCGCCCGGGTTCGCGCCACCTGGCAGGTGGCCGTTCTCGCGGTGCTGGCGGCTCCCATCGCCTTGGCATGCAACCTGATCCGCCTGCTAAGCTGGGGGACCGTTTCGATCTACGGCGACTTCGATCCGACAAGCCCCTGGCCGCGCCTGATCGCCGCGGGAGTGTCGCTCGTTCTGGCTTATGCCTTGTTCGCGCTGGCATGCCTGATGCTCGACCGGATCTTCGTGGACGAGGAGGAGCTGGAGGGCGAGCGCGAGGCCGAGATCGTCTCGGCAGCGAGGGACGCATGACCACGGCCCAACAACGACGGCGCTGGACCGCGGGCCTCTACCTGTCCTGCGTGCTGGTGCTCTGTGCCGCGGCCATTGGGCTGCGACCGGGGCTGCGCGCCCTGGAGAGAGGCTGGACCAAGCTCCCGGCGGCCTGTCGGCGGCCGCTGCGCATGTTCGCAACCGAACGTCTACCGTCGTTCCGGGCGGCCCCCGGCGTGGCGCCCCTCGAGACGGCCGAGCAGCGCGAGGTGGGCGCGGATGACCTATTTATGGTGGGCCTTGAAGCGCGTCAACCTGGACCGCACGCCGTGCGACTCGCGCTCTTCGTCACGTATTACAGCAATCCGACCGACCGGGTTCCGCACACGCCCGAGGTCTGCTATCGCCAGACGGGCACGACGATCCGCAGCTTGACCACCGTCAACGTGGCGGTGCCGAGGGCGTCTGGCGAAGCGGATACGGTGTCAGTGCGGGTCGTGGACATGGAGCGCGGCGACAAGCGGCAGATGGTCGCCTACGTGTTCTACGCCTGCGGGCGGTACTGCACCGACCGGCTGAAGGTGCGTTGGATTCTCGCCTGGCCCGGCGACCGGTACGCATACTTCAGCAAGATCGAAGCGGCGGCGTCCTACGCCGACGACGCAGCGTACGGCGACGCGCAAGCCCAGTGCACGCAACTGTTGCGCGAGGCCCTGCCTGTTCTTATCGCCGAGCACTATCCGCCGACCGAGACGCTCAAAGGGCCGTAGCGGCCGAGCGACCGGGGCGCTCCCGCCGGGCGAGCACGAGCGCGTGGACGAAGCCGAGCGCCAGCACCACGGCCGCGATGAACACGCCGTAGCTGGCCGGCTGTGCGCAGGCCCCCCATGCGCCCGGGAGCGTGAGCGACTCGCCGCTCGCCCACTCGACCGACAGCGGGACGTAGCCCAGGACGGCCCCGTGACTCGTGACCCGAAACGAGAAGCGGGCACTCTCGCCCTGGCGGATGGCCCGAAACGGCTCCGTGGTCCAGGCGCGGAACAGCCCGTCGGTGGAGGCGACTTGCCAGCCCGCGGGGGCGGTGAAGTCATAGCCGTCGCTGTACGGCACCGCGAAGGCGCAAATCGCCCGATCCGTCTGGTTGCGCACCTCGTACGCGTACACGCTGGCCCGGATGCTCGTGGAGACGCGCACGCCCGCCTCCTCGACCACGTGTGCGGGCGACACCGCGACGGCGACCAGCATGAGCAATAGGCAGTGCATCACATGTAGTGTACCATCCCCACCAGCCGCGGCGTTCGGCACCCGAGAGGGAATCTGGCGCCCCACAGAAGACGACGAGCGGGACCCGGCCGGGCCAAGCGAAACATGGGCGTGGCGAGCGGCAAAGCGTCCGCCGGATTTGTCAAGGCCATTGCATTTCCGCGCCCAACCTGTATCTACGGTCGCTGTCTGAGCAAGTAGCGTGTCCGGCCGCGGCGGCCGGCGCATCGACTCGAGAAATGGGGTGCGCGCATGTCGAGGCGAATGTCGCTTTTCATCCTCAGCGTCGCGGCCGTGGGGCTGGGCGCGGCCACCGGCTGCGCTTCGAGCTACAAGGGCGTCGTCAAGCCCGGCGTGAAGATGAGCGTGCTTTCGCCGGAACTGGAGAGTTTGACCGACCAGGCTATCGAAACCTACCTGAAGGCCGACGTGCGGCCCGCATTCCCGGCGGTACTGGCCGTCGCGAAGCTCACCGCGCCCCCACGCTACGCGTATTACAACCGCAACGAGGAGCCAACCGCCGCGCTGGCCGTGCCGGCCGGCGACGAGGCGGCGGGCTGGCGGAAGTTGACCGCGACCACCTCGAATTCGGAAACGCCGCTCATCGAGCAGGTGCAGGTCGTCACCGCATTGCTCGCGCCGGGCAAGCCGAGCCTCAAATCACTGCGCGACGCCGCCGCGATGCTCCACGCGCCCCTGCTGCTGGTCTACATGCAGGACGACGACGCCCAGGAGGGCTATAACGACCTGGCGATGGCGTACTGGACGATCGTCGGTCTGTTCTGCGTGCCCGGAAACGCCGTCGGTCACTACACGGTCTGCCAGGCGGTACTCGTGGACACGCGCTCCGGCTTCATCCTGGCGACGGCCGAAGGCGAAGCCAAACGGGAGGAAAACGTGCTGCCTGGCGCCGTGGGCATCGCCTGGGATCGCGTCGCACGACAAGCCCGGGCCGAAGCCGTCGCGCAGCTCCAGGCGAATACACTGGAGATGCTCCGCGCGCTGGCAAACTCACGCGCGGCCCCCTGATTCCGCCCCGTACATTGACAACCCCGCCCGCGAGGCCGTCGAGCGCGACCTCGCGGGCGGGTTTCATGTCACAGACTTGGCAGGCAAGCCACTACGGCAGCAAGACGTACCCGACCTGCGTCTCGTCGCAGGAGGTGGTCGTCGAAGCGCCCGTCTTGAAACCGCAGAACTTGTCGCTGCACGTCGGATCGGTACCGGGGCAGCCCCACGCGTCGCCGCCGGTGGGATCGGCGATGACCGTGAAGGTGCCGCCGGTGCTGTACTGGAGATAGCCGCCCTGGCCCATGTCGCCCCAGCCGCCAATAAAGGTGTAGTTGCCGCCGGGTGTGATGTCGCAGGTCTGACCCCAGCCCACGAAGTTGTTGTTGGCGGTGGAGCCGTCGATCATGGTGTTGCCGGCCAGCGTCGCACCGGGCCCCGGCACCGTGCCGATCGCACTGCGATTATGGCTCCCGTGCGAATCGTCCGCGTCGCGGTCGGCGAAGTAGCAGAACTTGCCGCCGCCGAGGGCGAACGCACCCGCCGCAGGATTGGCCGTCATCGTCACGGGCGTGTTGGCCGCGTTGCTTGTGTCCAGCAGCTTCGCGTTGTTGTTGTCGGAGTCGCGATAGAAGATAAACCCGCCGTCCGCGACCCAGTAGTCGCCGCCGATGCCGCCCTGGGCGGAGACGTCAAAGACGACCGGATCCGCGTCGGGTTGCGCGAGGTCGAACCTGTAGAAGGCGTCGCTGTTTGTGGACACGATCACACGCGCGCCGTCCACCGCGAGCTGCTGGATGCCTGTCGGCCCCTTCGTAAAGGCGATTACCGCCGGCGTTGCACCCGTCGTGTCGATCGCCTTGAGCACGTTTCCGTCCGTGACATCGCCCGCATCGCAAACGACGCCGACGTATTGGCCGTTGCCGTGGATGGTCTTCGCCTCCAGATCCGTGCTGGCCAAGCGAATGTCTGTCTTGGGGATTGTGTTCGACGTACCGTCAGCGGTGTCGAAGATCGTCACCTGGAAATCGTTCACGAGCGCAATCTTGTTTCCCGCGACGGCGAACGCGTAGGAGCTATAGGTGTCGCCGCTGGTGATGCCGCGGCCCGCCGTGTCGCCGAGGGCCGGCTTGATGTAGTTGACGCCGGTGATCGAGCCTGTGCCGTAGACGAGGATATCGGTTCCGGCGCGGAGCCCCGCCTGGCAGTGCATGGTGATGCCGGTCTTCACGGCGGTGAGCCCGCCGCCACCGCCATTGTCGATGTCGTTGGCATCGCCGCCGTTGTCGATGTCGTTGGCATCGCCGCCGTTGTTGCCAAAGAAGAAGCTCGTGTCGCACCCACCCATGTTGGATGCGAGCAAGGCCGGGAGCGTTAACGCCACTAGGAGTGTGAACAGACTGTGTCTCATCCTCTCACCTTCGGTTTGGAAATGCCGGCTTGCCTCTCACGCACCGCGCACGAAGATTCCGCCGGTCTAGCAAGGCCATTATTATCGCTCCACCGCGAAAACGAAACGGTCCCAACAGGTATTTTCGGTCGAAAGCGCGCACGGCCTGTAACCTCCCCGCGGCACAGGCCGCGGGCGGCGGCTAGGCAGGCACACTCCGCGCAGAGCCCAGGTCACGCTCCCACCGAACTGGCGGGGTACAATAGGCTACGTCGTTTCGGCCTGGTCGCCGCCGCGCGTGACGCTTGCGGCGCAGGACTCGACTCCGTGTGCATCACCCAGAGGACTTGATCGAAGATCCGGCATGAGCCAGGTGGACGCGACCGTTCCCGACTGTACGGACTCGCCACCGCTGCGCCCGGCGGCGACCACGCTCGTACGCAACCCCGCGGCGGGGGAGCTATGCCGACACAGCCGCCGGTCGCTGATTCTCGAAGCCGACGACCTCGGCCTGCTGTACGCCTTCAATGAGGGGATTCGCACTGCTTGTGAGGAAGGCGTGCTGACGAGCACGTGCCTGCGCGCCAACGGCTACGCGTACGCGCACGCGGTGGCAGACGTCCTGCCGGCCTGCCCGCAACTCGGCGTCGGCATCCACCTGTGCCTCAACGAAGCGGAGCCGGTGGCGCCGCGCGCGCAGGTGCCCCTGCTGCTCGACGAGCGCGGCGCGCTGCGCGCGGGCTTCGTCTGGCTCATGCGGCTGGCCCGCACGGTCGCTGGCCTCCAGCAGATTGAGATTGAATTCCGCGCGCAGATCGCGAAGGTGCTCGGCGACGGCGTGTCAATCGACCACTTGAACTCGCACCAGCACGTGCACATGATCCCGCCCATCTTCCGTCTCACCTGCCGGCTGGCGCGCGAGCACGGCGTATCCTGCGTGCGGCTGGTCCGCGAGCTGCCCTACGGGGCCGGCGGGTTCCGCAAGCACTTGCAGCCGTACGTGAACTCCAACATCGTCCGGCACCTGGTGCTCAACCGCCTGGCCCGCATCAACGCGACGGCCGCCGGCAAGTTCGGTCTGCTCACGACGGACTATTTCGTCGGCGTGAGCTACACGTCGGACATGAGCCTGCGGCCGGTGCTGAGCGGCCTGAAGGCGGCCCCCTACGGCAGCGTCGAGCTGCTGCTGCACCCGGCCCTCGGTCCGGACGCCCGCGACACGCGCTACCCGACGCGCGGGCTGCACAGGTACGCGACGGCGCGCCAGCGGGCGATGGAGCTGCGCTCTCTGCGTTCGCCCAAGCTCCGGGATTTCCTGCAACGCGAGGGCTGGAACGTGATGACCTTCGGCGCCTGGGCCCGCACCCGGGTCGCCGGCCCGTTGCGAAGGAGTACGCCCGTGGTGCCCGGTGAAGCGCGCGAACTCTCGGAGAACGTAGCCGTCCGGTGTCCGCCGTGGGTCTCGGAGGCCCAGGCCGACAGCCGCGCGTTCGCCCAACTCGCGCTGACGCAGTCCCGGCCCGGCCAGCGGGTCCTCGACCTCGGCACGGGCACCGGCATTGTCGGCATCTGCCTCGCCAAGGAGGGCCGCCGCGTCGTCGCCGTCGACATCTCGCGCGCCGCCGTCCGCACGGCGCGGGCCAACGCGCGGCGTAACGGCGTGAGCTTGGAGTGCTACGAATCCGACCTGCTGGCGTCGGTCGAAGGTCGCTTCGACTTGATCGCGTTTAACCTGCCCTACAGCTTCCGTCGCGACAACGCCCTCACGAACGTCGCCAAACACTTGCTGCGGCAGGTGCCGTGGATTCGGCAGCGCTCGGGCCTGGCGATGCCGCGCACGGTCCTCAAATACCACCAGCAGTTGGTCGCCCGGCTCTTCGACGAGGCGCCGGCCCATCTGAATCCCGGCGGCGCCGTGCTGCTGCACGCCTACGAGTCGGAAGTCGGCGCACTGTCGCAGGTGCTGCCCGACGAGGCCGAAGTCGAGCTGCTCGAGCACGCCCAACTGGCATCCAACCGGACCGCGGGCATGTTGGTGCGCTTCCGCACCGCCGGCGCGGCGCCGCCCGCCGACAACCCTCCTCCCCAGCACCCCGCATGAACCCCGTGAGCGACAGGCTGGAGCGCTACGGCGTCGGGCTGGCCGCGGCCGGCTTCCTGGGCACGCGCGCGATCATCCTCGTCGTGGCGCTCCTGGCCCCGCAGAATCGCACCCGCGCCGACGCGCCGTGGTGGTCGCCGGTCCCCCTGGTGCGCTGGGACAGCGGCCATTACGCCTGCATCATGATGAACGGCTACCCGCCGGAGATCACGGACACCGTCGCGTTCTTCCCGGGCTATTCGATCTTCGCGCGGCCATTTGCGCTGATCTTCAGCCCGGACGTGGCCCTGATCGTGGCGTCGCACGTCGCGGCGCTGATCGCCATCCTGTTCTTCTATGACTGGGCACGGCGCTGCACGGACGCGCGCACGGCGTTCTGGGCGGTCATGCTCCTGTCGTGCTATCCGCCGGCGATGTTCTTCTCCGCCGGGTACGCCGACGCGTTCTTCGTCGCCTGCGTCGCCGTGTCGCTGTGGTTCTTGTACCGCCGACACCTGCTGCTGGCCGCGTGTGCGTCGGCCGTGGCGACGGCTACACGGCCGACCGGCGTCGCGCTGGCGGCGGTGGTTCTGATCGCGGCGATCATCCAGGCGCACCAGGGAACGTGGCCACGCCGGCTGGTCCGCTGGACGGCGATCGGGCTTCTCTCGATCAGCGGCCTGCTGCTGCACGAGTTGAACCTCTGGCACCACTACGGCCGGCCCGACGCGTACTTCGCGGCGCAGTCCTACTGGGCCCCGCAGCACGTGCGCAACCCGTGGCATCGGATTCTCGCGCTCACGCCGGTCATCCAGCCAAGCTTGCAGCCGGTCAAAGTCACGCTGCGCGGCCAGTTCGGCGAGTTACTGCATGCCCGCACGTGGAACCAGCTCCTCAACCTGCTGATCGTGATCCTCGGCGTGGTCGGGCTGTGCCGGCCCGGGCGGATTCCACGCGTCGCGTTCCTGCTGCCGATCTTCATCTTCCTGCTGGCCTACCTGCCCGATCCGGCGGCGGGCGGGCGGTTGGTCGGGATCGCCCGGTACCAGCTCGCGGCGCTGGCGTGCTTCGTGCTCGTAGCGCGCCGGCTGGTGCGCCCGGGCTGGCGGCTCGTACTGCCCGGTATGCTGGCGGCCGGGCTCTTCCTCCAGTTCTGCTACGTGCGCGGCTTCTGCAATTGGGAGCTGGTGGGCTGACCGGTCGCCGTGCGTGCAAGCATCGGCGGGTACCCCCCTGCTCTTGTCGCCCGCGGCACGCGCTGGTCTACTGTGTCGCCGCGAGCGAACCGCCCGGGCGTCGTGTCGCGGCAGATGGAGGCGTGTATGCGCGTGTTGTCAGGCATTCAGCCGTCGGGAACGCTGCATCTGGGCAACTACTTCGGGGCCATGAAGCAGCACATCGAGCTCCAGGACGGGCACGAGTGCTTCTACTTCATCGCCAACCTGCATTCGCTGACCACGATCCAGGACGCGGCCCGCCTGCGGCAGTTCACGGCGGACGTGGCGGTCGAGTACCTCACGATGGGCCTGGACCCGAGCAAGGTGACGTTCTTCCGGCAGAGCGACGTGCCGGAAGTGACCGAGCTGGCGTGGGTCCTCTCGACGGTGACGGGCAAGGGCCTGCTCGAACGGGCCCACTCGTTCAAGGACAAAGTGGCCAAAGGGCTGGCGGTCAACATGGGCCTGTTCTGCTACCCGCTGCTGATGGCCGCCGACATCCTCATCTACCGCAGCCACCTCGTCCCCGTCGGCAAGGACCAGGTGCAGCACATCGAGATGACCCAGGACATGGCGGGCTACTTCAACCAGACCTATCGCGAGGTCTTCGTACGCCCCGAGCCACGCCTCAACGACGCCCCCATCGTCCCCGGCATCGACGGGCAGAAGATGAGCAAGAGCTACGGCAACCACATCGAGCTGTTCGGCGACGCGAAGGCGATCAAGAAGAAGATCATGGCCATCAAGACCGACAGCACGCCCGTCGAGGACCCCAAGAACCCCGAGACGTGCAACGTCTTCGCGCTACTCAAGCTCCTGGCCGAGCCGGCGGAGGTGCAGGAATGGGACCGCCGCTACCGCGCCGCCGGCATGGGCTACGGCGAGGCGAAGAAGCGGCTGGCGGAGCTGTACGAGGCGAAGTTCGGACCCAAGCGCGCGATCCGGGCCCAGTGGGCCGCTCGGCCGGACGACATCGAGGATATACTGCGAGCCGGTGCGAAACGCGCCCGAGCCGTGGCCCAAGAGGTCATGGCGGACGTGTATGACGCGTGCGGCATCGTGGTGGCGAAAAGCTAGCCGCGGGAAAGCGGTCGTGATTCGGGCTTCTGGATTGGGCATCGAGCCACAGCCCCAATCCAGAACCCCAAATGAGTGCGATACACGTGTCCGATTACAGGGTTCAACTGGACGTCTTCACGGGCCCGCTGGACCTGCTGCTGTACCTGATCCGCCGGGACGAGGTGGACATCTACGACATCCCGATCGCCCGGCTCGCCGAGGAGTACCTCACCCACCTGCGGATGCTCGAACACCTCGACCCGGACGCCGCGGGCGATTTTCTCGTGATGGCGTCGACGCTCGTCGAGATGAAGTCGCGGGCGCTGCTGCCCACGCCGCCGCTCGAGGGCCTCGACGACGGCGACGACCCGCGCGCCCCGCTCGTGCGGCAGTTGCTGGAGTACAAGCGCTTCAAAGATGCCGCGCGGGCGCTCGGCTCGGCCGCGGATGAACGCGGCAAACGCTACGTGCGCTGCCCGGCCAACCTGCCCAAAGAGCTGGAGGGCGTCGAGCTCGAAGAAGCGCAGGTCTGGGACCTGCTGGCGGCCTTCACAAAGGTCATGACCGCGATCGGGCACGGGCCAGGCGAGCACGCCGTCCGCTACGACGACACGCCGATCGAGCTGTACGCCGGCGAGATTCTCGCGCTCCTGGAGCAGGACGGGCCGACGACGTTTCAGGCCCTCTTCGCCCGCGATTTTGAGCGGATCGAGCTGGTGGGGTGGTTCCTGGCCCTGCTGGAGCTCATCCGCACGCACCGCGTACGGGCCGAGCAGGAGCTTACGTTCGGCACGATATACCTGTTCCTGCTGATGGAGGCAGAAGAGCCGCCGGAAACGACGCCGAGCGAGCAGAGTGCTGATGAGCCGGGGCCGGACGTACAGAGCATCGCGGAGCCGGCACCGGACGCACCGAGCATGGCGGAACCGGCGCCAGACGAGCAGAGCGTCGCGGAACCGCCGCCCGACGCGCCCGCGGCCACGGACTCCCCGCCATCCCCCCCGCCGCCCGCGGACCAGCCGCCCGAGGCGTAAACTGGGCGCTCGCGAATGTAGCGGCCGACCCCCGTNNACGGTCAGTAGTGCGGTGGGCGCTGCCCACGCTGCAAAGAGGTGTTCCTGCCATGTCCAAACCCAGCGAACGGCTACGAGAGCTCAACCTCACCCTCCCGCCGGTGACCAAGCCCGTCGGAGCCTACGTCCCCGCCCTACGCCACGGCGACACGCTCCTGCTGAGCGGCCAAATCCCGCTCCGCGAAGGCAAAGTCGCCTACACGGGCAAGGTCGGCGGTTCAAGCGGGCATGCGCTCGACGACGCCCAGGCCGCCGCGCGGCTCTGCGCGCTGAATGCGATCGGAGTCGCGGCGGACGCGGCCGGCGGCGTAGACAAGCTGACCCGCGTACTCAAGGTCGTCGTCTACGTCGCTTCTAACGACGGCTTCACCGACCAGCATAAGGTCGCCAACGGCGCGAGCGACCTCCTGGCCGACGTGTTCGGCGACGCCGGCAAACACGCCCGCGCCGCCGTCGGCGTCGCCGAGTTGCCGCTGAATTCGACGGTTGAGGTCGATGTGACATTCGCGGTGGCCGGCTGACCGCCCAGGCGCCAAGATGCCAAGAGCGCCAAGCTCGCCAGGTCGGGTGCCTCTAACTTGCCAACCTACCGGAGGGTCAACGCATGACCGCCACTGTGGCCAAGCCAAATGACTCCGCCCCCGGCCTCCGCGGCTTCCTGCTCCTGGAAGCCGTCGTGCGGCTGTTCCTCTGGAGTTCGTCGTTCGCGCTCACGATCGCGATTCTGACGGGCATGCGAGCGTGGCCGCACCAGGCGCTGGTCGGGGCCGACCTGAACATCGCCCTGGAGTGGAGCGGACTCCTGGCGCGGTTCCTGATCGTCTACAACTTCGTCTACCTCGGCGAGCTGCTGGTGCTTCGCGCGCTACTGCCGTCGCCGCAGGAGGGGACTTATGCGCTGGTGCCCGGGCAGCGCCCCAACGCCCAGATGCTCGCGCTGGCCCTGCTTGGGGTGCTCGTGAAGGCCAAAGGGCAGCCCCCCTTCCCGGCGTTCCTGCTGTTTCACGTCGCCAACCTCCCGCCGATGTGCTGGCTGGTCGCGCGGGTCTACGGGCCGCGGAGCCAGTCGGTGCTGGTGCTCGATCCGCCGATGCCGGACCCGCACCTGACCGAGATCGGCCGCAACGTCGTCGTCGGCAACATGACCTCGATCATCGCCCACACGCAGTACCGCGACCACTTCGAGCTGCGCAAGACGGTCATCGAGGACGACGTGATGATCGGCGCCCACGCGCTCATCTACAGCGGCTGCACGATCAAACGCGGGGCGGTGGTCTACGGCGGCGCGGTCGTACCTCCCAATACGGTGATCGGCGAAAACGAAGCGTGGGGCGGCGTGCCGGCCCGCAAGATCAAGGACCTCCCGCCGCAGCCGTGACAAAGTAACCGCGTCACGAAAGGACCCCGTCCGGCGCACAGGATGCGCCGCGCTGAGCAAGTCGCACCCGAAAACGTCCGATCTTACAGGCGGAAGAGCGAACCGCGCGGCGTCCCCGATCTCGGGACGACGGGTGCAGCATGGCGCAGCCCCACATCCAGGTCATCCTCGCGGACGAGACCATCCCCGACAGCCTCCATTCCGCCCTGCAGCGGACCGCCGCCACCGCCGCCTTCTGGCCGCTGTCCGAGGCCGTGCGGCCCGGCCGCACGCCGCCTGCGGACGTCGTCGTGGTCGTCGTGCCCGACGATCCGACGGAGCTCGCCGGCCCGCTGCGGCGGCTGTTTGACCGGCTGGCGGAAAGCCCGCGCGCGACGATCGTGCTCCGGGCCAGCGGCGCCGCGCTGCCGTCGCTGTCGTTCCCGCCGACGCTCCCGGTCACGTTCTTTAGCGGGCACAACGATCACGAACTGTCCGGCCGCCTGAACGCGATGCTGGCGATGCGACCCTGCCTCGAATCGCTCCAACGCGACGCGGTCGCGCACCGCCGCAACGGGGAGACCATCGCCAAGCGCTACGCCAATCAGCTCCGGCTGGCCAGCCAGGTGCAGCGCGAGTTCCTGCCCGAGGAGCTGCCGCGCTTCGGCGCCGCCTCGTTCGACCTCGTGTTCCGCCCGGTGGACTACGTCTCCGGCGACATCTACGACGTGCACCGCCTGGACGAAACCCACGTCGGCATCGCGCTGGCCGACGCCACGGGGCACGGCATTCCCGCCGCGCTGCTCACCGTGTACATCAAGCGGGCGTTGCGCGGGAAAGAAATCGAGAACGGGTCGTACCGCATCCTGTCGCCGGACGAGGTGCTCGCACGCCTGAATGACGACATCCTCGACGCCCGGCTCACCGAGTGTCCCTTTGTCGCTGCCGTCTATGCGGTCCTCAACATTGAGACGTACGAGCTGACGTTGGCCCGCGGCGGAGCACCTTTCCCCATCCACCGTAGCGGCGCCGGCGAATTGTGCATCCTGGCATCTCAAGGCACGATCGTCGGCGTCTCGCCCGGCATGCGGTGCGAAGTGCGCACGCTCCAGTTACGGCCCGGCGACAGCGTCCTCTTCTATTCGGACGGGCTGGAGCGCATCGTCGCGCCCGAGTCCGCCGCACGCGACGTGCCGCCGCAGGTCCGTCGCGCTGCCCGCCAACTCGCGCGCGCTCGCCGCGCGGCGTATCGCGTCCGCTCCGTCACTGAGGAACCGGACTCCGCAGCAACGGCTCTGCTGGAGCCGCCCGGGCCCGCCGCGGCCAGCCCGGTTGCCAATTCGAGTTGGCTCGGAACGCTCCAGACCGAAGGACCCACCGCGGCCCTGGCCCAAATCGCCGGGCGACAACGGGCGCTGCGCCGCATGGGCTATCCCCTCGACGACCTGACCGTGCTCTGCCTCAACATCGACGCCTGAGCCACCCGCGCGCTGCCGCACCCGCCCCGCGGCGTATCGGCCTTCACTCGTCTCGCCCGTGCGACTGCCGCGCCCGCTTGATGTCCCCCCGCCGCTTCTTGGCCGTCAGGCGCCGCCGTTGAGATGCGAACGTCGGGCGCGTCGCGCGGCGGGTGCGGGGGACGCGCACCGCCGCAGCCAGCAACTCCAGCAGGCGGGCGGCAGCCCTCGTCCGGTTGGCGCGTTGGCTGCGTTCCTGCTGTGCGACCACGCGCAGCCGGCCATCGTGCGTCAGGCGCCCCACGAGCCGGCGGCCGATGCGGGCTCGCTCCACGTCGTTCAGCAACGTGCAGGCCTGAAAGTCGAAGACGAGCGTGACGCGCGTGTTGACCTTGTTGACGTTTTGCCCCCCGGGACCGCCGGCGCGGTCAAAGCGGACTTCGATCCACGGATCGAGATCGGACGGTTGCGCAGGCAGCATGGCCGCGCCCTTGGGCCGCCGCGAGCCGACCAGCCGCCGGACGCAGCGCTGCGCCGGCCCGCGCACGCTCTTTCAGCATAGGGCGAGATACGCCGCCAGGAAGTAGACGGCGATGCGAATTCGTTGGGGAGTCCAAAGGAACAACATCTTTCCGCCTCCTCAGGCGTTCCGGCGCGCGATCGCCGGTTGCAGCGAGCGGGCATCCTGTCGCAACGACCCGCTAGTAAGTCATAGCGCGGTGGCGGGACCGTTTCCACCGTGCGCGCGGCGCGCCGCCCGCTGACCGGCCGGAGGCGTGCATTCTAGGAACCCGCACCCCGTTGTTGCGGTCGTTCCGATAACGACCATCGGCCCCCTACTGCGGTTCGCGGTACGGTTCAGCCGACTGCGGGCGCCCGAGTTCCTGCACCCAGTAGATGTTGTACTCGCCGCCGCCGCGCACGGCGACGCCCATTTCCGTGAAAGCCGAATTGAGGAGGTTCTCGCGATGTTCCGGGCTGTTCATCCAGGCCTCGACCACGCTGGTGGGGTCGGGCTGGCCGGCGGCCAGGTTCTCGCCGATGATCCAGTACTGATAGCCGGCCTGTTCCGCGCGGTCGGCGAGAGTGGACCCCGTACGTGGGTTCACGTGCGCGAAAAAGTCGTCGTCGATCAACTGGCAGGCATACTCGAGCGCCTCGCTTTCCAGGGCCGCGTTCCACGCCACCGGGCCAGCCCCGGCCCGCGCGCGCTCCTGGTTTACAAGACGGAAGACGTCCGATTTCCACGTGTCGTCCTGAAGCGGCTTCTGGCAGGCCTGCGTCGTGGTTGTCGAAGAGGTGGCGCCGCTGGCCCCCGCCGTTTGCGTGGTCGCGCCGGAGTTGGTCGCGGCCGGCGTAGTGGAGGCACCGCCGCCGTTGCTGGCCGGTGTTGTGCTACCGCTCGGGCCGCTGGCCAGGGTCGGCGTCCCCTGCTCGGACGTGAGGGTCGGGCATCCACCCAGGAGTAGCCCACCGGCGATCAAAAGCACGCTGAGAGCCCCGAGACGCATCGTGTCACCCATGCCAACTGAACAGCCGGATCTGCCCGCAGATCCGCGTTACCGGCAGTATACCAAAAACGGCCCCTTGATGCGACTCCCTCTCGCCCGCATACTTATCTCGAACTTGCCGTGGTGCCTTGTAGGACGATGCTCAGGAGTTGCGTATGCGTAGACCGCTTCCGGTCGCCCTGCTCGGAGTAGCTCTGCTGCTGGTATTGTTCCCACCGAGCCTCACCGGCTGCTCAAACGTGACGGGCGGCGGGAATGCCGGGTTCAACCTCCCGCCGACGGTCGTGATGACATCCGTTCCCGATCCGGCGCGTGGTGTTCCACCCCTGTCGGTCCAGTTCGACTCCTCGGGGAGTTCCGACGACGGCGTGATCGTCGACCGATTCTGGGACTTTGGCGATGGAGGCACCAGCCACGACATTTCCCCGTTGCACGTCTTCCAAGCCCGGGGCGTGTACACCGTGCTGCTGACGCTGACGGACGATGGCGGCGCGCAAGCCTCGAACACACGGACGGTAACGCTCACCAGCCGCCCCGTCGCCTTTATTGCGATTGATCCGAATTCGGCTGTGGCGGAGAGCGCCCCCGCGACGTTCAAGTTCGACGCCAGTGCGTCGTATGACCCCGACGATCCGAACGCGGCGCTCGGGTACCGCTGGGATTTCGGCGACGGCTCCCGCGAGGTCATTCCCGTCCTCCTCCATACCTTCGCCTCGTCGGGCACGTACCGCGTGATCCTGACCGTGACGAATACATCCGGCATTATTGGAACCGCCGAGCGCATCGTCCAAGTCGGGATCGCCCAGCCCACGATCGACCTGCGCAGCCCGCCCGCGGACGAGGTCAACATCGTCTGCTCGATCAGATCGCCGTTATGGGTCGAAGCGGTCTCGGTCGTCACCCCGGGCGTGCCCTTCACGACCCGGGCCGGCCTGGACGGCGACCGCGATATCTGCGACGCCCAAATCGCCGTGTACAGCAGTACCGCCGACACGGACCCGCGACGGCTGGTCGGCCACTCCCAACCCGTCGCCACCGCGGTCTTCTCCGCCGACAGCGGCCACGTGCTGTCCGGCAGCGACGACGGGACGGTGAACCTCTACGACGTCGGCAGTGGCGACCTGTTACGCACGTACATGGGCGCGGACATGCAGCCGGTCAAGTCGGTGGCTTTCACCTCGAACAGCGCCACGTTCGTCGTCGGACGCAGCGACGGCACGGTCGAGTTGCGGAAGACCGGCGATAACACGGTCGTCCGCACGTTCACCGGGCACGCCGCGGCCGTGGCCTCGGTCGCGTACTCGCCTGACGGCACGCGGGTGCTGTCCGGCGACAGTGCGGGCATCGCCATTCTCTGGAACGCGACTGACGGGACGGAAGTGCACCGCTTCGTGCACGGCGACGGCGTAACGTCGGTGGCCTTTTCGCCGACTCAGGCCGGCCAACTGCTGACCGGCTGTCGCGACCACATCGCACGGCTGTGGAACGTGAGCGGGCAAGTGCTCCAGGAGTTTGCCCCGGTCTTCAACCTCGGCGTCCAGGTGGCCGGTCACTCCGACGCGGTCACCAGCGTGGCCTTTTCGCCGGAAGGCACACAGGTTCTCACCGGCGGGGCGGACAAGCTCGTCAACCTCTGGCAGATCAGCAGCGGCGCCCAGCCGCGCCGGTTCAGCGGACACACCCAGCGTGTGAACTCGGTCGGCTTCTCGCCGGACGGCAAGCAGATCGTCAGCGGGAGCGACGACTTCACCGCCCGGGTCTGGAACACCGCCGACGCCACGCTGGTGCGCACGCTGCAACCCTGCGTCTCGCCGGTCACCGCCGTGGCCTTCGCTCCCAACGCGCAGCTCATCCTGACGGCGGTGGCAGCGCGGAACGACATTCAACTGGACACCAATGCGCTCGATAACGAGCTCATCAACGATCTGAACCTGCGGCTGCCGGTGCCGTTAGACCTGCGGGACCCGCGGCTGATGACCGCAGGGAGCGGCCGGCAATACGCACTGTGGACGGAAGTGCGCACCGACCAGACAGTCCCCGTGCGGAAGTACGCCAGCGCCACGATCCAGGTGCTCAGTGACTTCCCCGGCTCATTCACGGGCGGGCCGGTGCCGGTGATTCCGCTCCTGCGGAACGCGAGCGGGCAGGCCGAGGCGTCGGTCATTGCCGCGCCGCTGTCCGACCCCAACAACCGTCAGATCGTCGACCTCGGGCCGGTTGACATCGGCGATCGGCTGTTCATCAGCCTGTTGTCGGTGCCCGGGTACATGGAGAGCTACACGCAGACTGGGTTCAGCGTGCTGCTTCTCGACGGGCAGCAGGAGCTGTACGCGTGGTACGAGGAGGGCCTGGTGCTCTTCTCACGCGACTCCAAGCTCGTTATCGGCCACCCCAGCTCGAGCTTCTACGTGGTCATGGATGCGCTGGGGTCCGCGATGCTGCCCAACGTGCGCGTCCGTATTCAGCACGGGGCGTTCGCGGACTCCCAAGCGCGTCAGCAGATCATCTACCTCGATTTCAGCGGAACCAGCCCCGGCTCGGTCAGCGTGGCCGACACGCCCCAGTTCATCATCCAGCCCTTCAGCGTCGGTGACCTCGCTACGACCGGCGTCTTGAAGACCACGATTGTCAGCCGGGTCGCGGCCCTGCTCGCGCCGTACAATTTCCAAGTCCTGTCGTCGGATGATGTCCCGAATCCGCCGGCCGGGCCGCACAACACGATCTACTTCGACACAACCAGCCAGTTGGCCCACGCCGCACTGGGTCGCAACCTAGAGTTCTGGGGCTTGTCGAACTTCGTCGACCCGCGCAACGAGACGGTCTCCGGGCGGGCGGTGATCGCGGTGGCCGAGATCATCGCGGCCTTCCACCCCAATGACCCAGCGACCGCCGGCACCGCCATCGGAAACGCGGCCATCCACCACATTGGTCTGATGGCGGGGCTGCGTGACACCTACGACCCGACCGGCGCGGTCACCGACGACATCATGACGAGCGACCCGAACCAGGCCGACCACAGCGTGCTGAAGTTCACGACCGCCCCGCTGATCGCCCTGCCGGGCCACGTCGCGATCGGCCGGCAGAACGCGACAGCGCTGCTCGGCGAGCTGTTCCAAAAGTGAAAAACACCGGGCCGGCGGCGGCAGCCGGCCTTCCGCGGCCCAGGCGGCGTCAAAATGGGTGCCAGGCCCCCGGGCGGTGGCGCGGCCGCCGAGGGGGCAGACCTGACCGGTACCCCAAAAACAGCCCCGCTTGATTATTGAACCGGCCTCCAGGTGAGGTAGAATAGGCGGCAGGGAGTTTGTACACTGGTCGGAGTCCGGAGCGGCCCCCGCCCACGCGGGGACCAGAAACGGGTTGGACCGGGCCATGGGTAAGGTAACCATCGAAGACATCAGCCGGCACACGGGTCTGTCACGCGGGACGGTTTCCAGAGCCCTCAATAACAAACCGGACATCAGCGCGCAGACGAAGCAGCGCGTCCTGGACGCATGTCAGGACTTGCGCTACGTTCCGAGCCATGCGGCGCGCGCCCTCGCCACCGGGCGCCGGTACGCGATCGCCGTCGTGGTCGACGATTTCCGTTCGGCCTTCGCGGCCGCCTATGTGCGCGGGGTCGTCACACGTGCTGCGCGCGAACGATACGCCGTGCACGTGGCCGAGTTCGCCGCCGATCCACAGGCTGCGCTTGAAGCCCTGTGCACGCTGGCCAACGAGCGCGTCGATGGCGTGCTGCTCGGCGCTCCCTTGCCCCCGGACGTCATGGCGCAACTGCGCACTGCGCTGGAGGCGCGGCCAATGGTGGCCTGCGATGCCGGCGCGGGAAGCACGTGCGACACGTTTGGGCCCGATTACGTCGAAGCCGGCCGTCTGATCGGCCACCACGTCCTGCGCGATGGCGCCACGGATGTCCTTTACGTGCACCAGGCCCAGACGCCGGAGGCCGGGCAGCGTCTGGCTGGGTTCCATGAAGTCTGTCGCGAGAAGCACGTCGATGCGGACAGGGCCACGCTCGCCCTGAAGCCTGGCGACGGCCTCGCGGCCGTGCCGGCGCGGCTGGGCGCGCTGCGTGCGATCGTCGCCGACGACGACTTCCTCGCCGTCGACTTGATGCTCCTGGCCCTCGCCGCCGGGCGGCACCCGGGCCGGGACATCGCCATCGCCGGCCAGGGCAACGAGGCGCTCGGCGCGCGGCTCACGCCGGGGCTGACGACGGTCGATTTCTGCGGCGAGGAGATTGGTCGCCGCGCAATCGAGACTGCGTTGCAGCGGATCACGAAGACCCGCCAGGACGCCCCGCAGCAAACGCTGGTTCCGCCCGTGCTCGTCGTGCGCGAATCGACGCGGCTTTCCTAGCGTACTGCCTCGTTGGAATCGCAGCTTAGCTGAGCCGCGACACTCATGCGGGCCGGTTGGTCCGCGCGGCCTGAAGGCCGCGGGTCCAGTCTGAATACGGCGCAGTATTTGCGCGCGAGTACACGGGGCGTTTTCCAGGAGTGGCCCGGGCCCACGGCCCCGGCGTTCACTCGCGGGCGACTATTCCGGGTAATGGGATTCGCCTGACGCTCCCCGGAAGGTGGACGACCGCCTTGACGGCCGCGCGGGCGATCGGATACAGTTCCGCCGTAATCGTGAAAGGTGTGGAACAGGCAGAGCCTCCGGCGGCGCTTCCTGCCCGGTTGTCCGCTTACGTAGCGGCGGCCAGAGCGGGCCGGGGTGTGTCTGGCCTGGGGATGCGTGCACCCAGGCCGGAAGGTAGCCGCGCGTTGCTGGGCCGCGAGCGCGCAGTGCGGGCCTGACACAGGAGAGGGTTTCATGCAAGTTACCGTCACCGGCCGCCACATGGGCGTCAGCGAAGCGCTGAAGGAGTACTGCGAGCAGAAGGCCGATCGCCTGCCGCGTTTCCTCGACCGGATCCAATTGGTCGAGGTCGTGCTGGACGGGAAGGACGGCCTGCACCACGCGGAGGTGATCGTGCACTCCGCGGGCGCACCGCCCTTTGTCGCCACGGAGCAGCACCAGGACGCCTTCGCCGCGCTCGACCTGCTGATGGATAAAATCGAGGAGCAGTTACGCCGGTACAAGGAAAAACACCGCAACCGCAAGCATCCTCCCCGGGGCACGGGCGAGGTACCGACTCCGTAGCCGGCGCTTGGTGCGGGGAGACCGGAGACCTGTATGAAATTGCTCGATCTGGTCCGGCCCAATTGTATTGTGGCGGAGTTGGCCGGCACCGACCGCAACGGCGTTATCCGCGAGTTGGTGCAGGTCTTGGGGGACGCGAAGCTGCTTCAGGCGAGCGCGGTCGACGGGATCGTCCGCTCGATCGTGACGCGCGAGCGGACGCGCGGGACCACGGGCTTCGGCAAGGGGGTTGCGGTCCCGCATGCCAAGGTGGAGGGGCTGGGGCAGATCGTCGCCGCGATCGGCCGCAGCTCGGCGGGCGTCGATTTCGCCTCGCTGGACGGGCAGCCGGTGCACATCGTCTTCCTGATCGTCAGCCCCGCGGACCAGGCGGACGAGCACCTGCGGGCCATGGACCTGATCTTCCGGCACCTGCAGCAGGAGCGTTTTCGCAAGTTTTTACGGCAGCTCGACACGGCGGAACGGATCTACGATCTGCTGAAGGAGGCCGACGAGAAAGCGCTGGTGGCGTAACCCGTCCGCCGGCGTGCGGGTGTATGCGACGGAATGGATGGGCGCGCGCGTGGTCGTGGAACGAGAGATTGCGATCCCGAACAAGGAGGGCCTGCATTTCCGGCCCATCATGCAGTTCGTGGACATTGCCCAGCGTTTTCACGCGGGGGTCACCGTGCACTGTGAAGACCGGCGGGCCGACGGGCGCAGCCCAATGGAGATGCTCATGCTCGTCGCCACGCACGGCACAAAGGTACGCGTGGTGGCCGAGGGCGCGGACGCCCAGGAATGCGTCGCGGCGCTCGCCGGCCTCGTGGAATCAGGCTTCGGCGAACTTTAGGCAAGGTAAGACGGCATTACGCGGCTTGCGTGGCAGCCGCCGACGCCGCGGTCAGCGCGGCCCATGATCACGAAGAAAGGCATCAACGCCTCGCCCGGCGTGGCGATCGGTCCTGCTTTCGTGCTGGACACGGAAGAGTACCGCATCCCGCAGCGGACGATCGACCCGGCGCAGATCCCCGCCCAGGTCCGCAACCTGGACGCGGCCCTAGCCGCTTCGCGCCAGGAAGTGGCTGAGCTGCGCGCCGCGGCGGCCCGCAAGCTCGGCGACGAGACCGCGGTCATCTTTGCGTTTCACGAGCAGTTCATCGCCGATCCCAAGCTCCGCACCAGCGTCGTCGACGCCATCGAGCAACAGCGCCACACGGCGGCGTATGCGTTCGCCCAGATCATGAACCAGCGCCAACGGCTGTTTCGCAACGTGCCCGACCCCTACCTCAAGGAACGGGTGCGCGACCTGTTCGACATCGAGCGCCGCGTGCTGCGGCACATTCTCGGCCGCGCGCGGGAAGACGTCGCCCGGCTCACCGATCCCGTCATCATCGTCGCCGAGGACATCACGCCGTCGCAGGCCATCTCGCTCGATCGGCGCCACGTGCTCGGCTTCGCGATCAACGTCGGTGGCCAGACCTCGCACATGGCGATCATCGCCCGCATGTTGGGCATCCCCGCGGTCGTCGCCCTCGGCGACGTCACCGCGGACATCCTGGGCGGCGAGACGCTCATCATCGACGGCAGCAACGGCATCGTCATCGCGGACCCCGACGCCGAGTCCCTCGCCCGCTACCAGGCCCAACAGCACGAATATGAGCGTCTGACGACGCGCCTCCGCGCCCTGCGCGACCAGCCGGCCATTACGCGCGATGGCGTGCCCGCCCAGTTGCTCGCGAACATCGAGGTGCCCGAAGAGGCGCGCATCGCGTTCGAGTTCGGCGCCGAGGGCATCGGCCTCTACCGCACGGAGCTGCTGTTCCTCTCGTCGCCTCGTCCGCCCACGGAAGAGCAGCAGTACGAGGCGTTTCGCGCGGTGATGCGGGCGGCCGGCGACCATCCGGTCATCATCCGCACCCTCGACCTGGGGGCCGACAAGCTGGCCCCGACGATGGGCGGCCAGCACGACCACAACCCGGCCCTGGGCCTGCGGTCGCTGCGCTACTGTCTGCTCCACCTGGACATGTTCAAGGTCCACCTGCGGGCCATCCTCCGCGCCTCGGTCGAAGGCGACATGCGCATCATGTTCCCGATGATCGCCACCCTCATGGAGCTGCGCCAGGCCAAGACCACGCTCGCCGACGTCAAGGAAGACCTCGAGGAGGAGGGCATCCCCTTCCGCCGCGACGTACCGGTCGGCATCATGATCGAGACCCCCGCGGCGGCGATGCTCGCGTCGATCTTCACACGCGAGGCCGGCTTCCTGAGCATCGGCACGAACGACCTGACGCAGTACACGCTCGCGGTGGACCGGGCCAACGAGCGCGTCGCGCACCTGTACTCCGCCCACAATCCCGCCGTCATCCGCCTGATCCACCAGGTCATCCGCGCGGCACGCCGCCGCGACGTACCCGTGACCCTGTGCGGCGAGATGGCCGGCACGCCGATCTACTGCCAGCTCCTGCTCGGCCTGGGGCTGCAGCGCCTGTCGATGGCGCCCGCGAACATCCCGCTGATCAAAGGCGTGATCCGCTCCACGACGATGGAGCACTGCCAGGCGATCGCCCGCAAGGTGATGCAGTTCGACGGCGACCGGCAGGTGCTGAACTACCTGCGCGACGAGTTTCGGGGGCTCGACCCGGAGGACGAGACCTGATGGCCACCCAGCCTCGTCCAGCTTCGCCAGTCTCGGCAGGGACCGCCCCGGGGGGCGCGGCGGCGGACCGGCGGTTTCGGGTAGCGCTGGAGTTCGCCGTGGAGGGGGATCTGCGGTTCCTGTCGCACCATGACGAGCTACGCATGTTGGCCCGCGCGCTCGTGCGGGCCCGCTGGCCGGTCGCCTATTCGCAAGGCTACAACCCCCTGCCACGGCTGGTGGTGCCGCTGCCGCGCAGCCTCGGCATCGCCGCGACGGCGCAACTGGCGCTGGTGGACCTCGCCGAGGAGCGGCCGACGGAGGAGTTGTTCCGCGGTCTGTGCGCGGCGCTGCCGGCCGACTGCCGCCTGCAACACGTCGT
Source organism: Phycisphaerales bacterium (assembly GCA_003162245.1). Lineage (GTDB taxonomy): Bacteria > Planctomycetota > Phycisphaerae > UBA1845 > Fen-1342 > Fen-1342. The sequence continues at coordinate 585 of PMMM01000207.1, read as the reverse complement.
TCCGGCGCCCGCCGGAATGCCGCACGCCCGTGCGGTCACCTACGAGGTCGAGCTTGCTCCGGAGGACGTGGGGCCGGTGCAGGCCCACTTGCCGCAACTGCTCGACCGCGTGACCTGGGTCGTGGAGCGCTCGCAGCGGCCGGGTAAACCCGCGCAACACATCGACATTCGCCCGTACATACGGGAAATGAAATTGGAGGGGCGCATACTTCGGCTGCACCTGGCCATTGAGAGCCAGCGCACCGCGCGCCCCGCAGAGATTCTCACGGAATTGGGGCTGTCCGCCGAGACCTACAACCATCGGGTTCGGCGCGTGGCAGTCCAATGGGACATCGAGTTCGCAGGGCCCACCGAGGCCCGCGTCTCAAGAAAGGAAGACACTTGGTAGACAGAGCAACACCGAAAAAGACAGCGAGAGGAGCCGCGAAGAAGACGGCCTCCGGGCGAAAGTCGCGCCGCCCCAAACCCGAGCCGGACACCCCGGCCACCAGCGACAAAAACACCGCCGGCGCACCGACCCTCGGTGCCGCGGAACAGGGCCCGCCGAAGGCCAGGCGGCGCCGGCGCAGAGGGGGCGGGTCGTCG